>CASBQJ010000545.1 GCA_949127705.1 Synechococcales cyanobacterium PMM_0085 | reverse complement strand
GCAAATTGCAAGAGTAAAATGCCCTGACGATTCACCGGGATGGAGCGTCCCGTCAGAGCCTCTAGTTCTGGGATTAAGGTGCGGTAGCGCTGCATACTGGCATGGCGCATCGCCCAGGCGTTGCCCTTGACCTTTCGGCTGACCACGCCCATCAACACGCCAAGTGCCGCCCCGGTCGCAGCTTGAGCGGGCGGCTGACGATCGAGCACTACAACGTTTAAACCTGGTACTTGGCTTAATTCGTAGGCGATCGCCGCCCCGACCACCCCACAACCAATCACAACGATCTGAGTCATCCGCCATCCACTAGTGCTGTGACAGGACGGCGAACCATCCCGTCACAGGCTGATCAAACCTGCAATCCTAGCCGTCTTCCCCGCTGGGGATCAAGTTTAAGAAAGCATCAAAATCCTTGAGCGCCTCGTTGTAGTTGAGGAATGCCTTCCGAGAGTCGTTCGTAATCGTTGCCTCATCAATCTGATTCAGGTGGCCAAAAACAGCCTTCGCGGTTGCCAGAGCCGCCGGGCGAGCTTGCTTGGGTTCCAACATCCGAGCCAGATTCGACATTTTGGTGCGTAGCTCACCTAAAGGCCCATGGATATAGGATTGCACGTCTGTCCATTGCCCTTGCTGCACCAGAGGAGGAATGTCCAACATCCGCGCCCGCAAATTTTCTACATCAACTGAGTATTTCTGAATTTGAGCTAGTTGGGTTGGGCTGTAAAGCGGCCCCTTAGCAGCGGGTGCACCTCCACAGCTCACCAAAAAGACCGCGATCGCCGCCAACATTAAACTGAGAACTGACCGATATCGCTTCATAGAGCCATTTCTTTGAATTGCTAACATTTCTATGTTCCTATTGTGGCAGATGGCACAAGTGATACAGCCCTAGATTACGATGACAGTGGTAGTCACCGGGACGAATATGCGCTCTTTCTGGTCTGATCCCTATCTGTGGATTCATTTAGCGGGTCTTGCCGCTTTGCCCCTGTTTCTAGAATTGTGCTTCTTGGGCTTGGCCGTGGGCGACCCGGTTTTGCCCGTTGCGATAGAGGTGCTATTCGTGGCGGTGGTGGGCATCACACCGATTTTATGGATGCAGTGGCAGCGACCCTTCTGCATTTTTAGCCTGGTTGCCCTTGCGATCAAGCCCGAGTTGCTGACCGAGCAGCAGCGGCGGCTCTTGAGACTATTCAAAAGCACCGAAAATCAAGTCCTGGCAGGAGGGGCTGCGATCGCCCTCCTCCTATTCCTGTGGCAGCTTTATCGCTTTGCCCCCATTGGCACAGAGGCCGCAGCGATGTTGCCCCAAACCCGGCTGCTAGGACTTGGGTTAGCGGCGATCGCGTTCTTATTTTGCAATTTATTTTTGCAGGTGCCGCTCAGCGTAGCGCGGGTCATGCTGACTAGCGATGCCAAACTAGCAAGCATCACGCCCTACCCCGCTGAGCAAATTGCCAAAGACTTTACCCTGCTTGGCTTACGGGTGAAGCAGATTGTGCCGCCGCTGCTGGCAAACGAGCCAAAACCACCCAAGCCCGCTACCCCTCGCTCTAGGCCAACTCCACCTGGGGCAGGCACTGGGGCCATGGTTGAACCAGATGCGCCCCGCGATCTCTCACCCTGGGATCAGGTATCCGCGATCGCCGACCGCACGGCAGATCAAAGTGGCGTCAGTGCAACCTTAGCAGCAGAGGCAATTGTCGATCCTTTAGCTGGAGCCTCAAAGCTAGAGACTCCAGAGCCATCACCTACCCTGACGCTAGCAACGATTCTAGACTCTATATCGTTGGAAAGTTCTGAATCGTTGGAAAGTTCTGAGCCAGGGAATCTTGAACCAGAGCGTTTCGATATAGAGCCGCTGGAGACAGACACCGACGATCGCTCCGACTCTGCCTAATCTCGATTCCAGCTCTGAATCCCAGCGTTGACTTTCCCCTCGCGACGGTGTCTCACAACACAACTGAAATTGTGGACTGCGCTATTGTTATAGGAAAGGCTTGCTACCGATATTTTCACTACTCCCACCCCAGCAGATTTTGCGAGGTTTTATGGCGGCTTCTTCTCCAACCTACCAGCAGCTCCCGGACGACAAGGCAATTTGGGACAATTTGAAGCGGGCGATCGCGTCTAGCTCAGGTTTTCAGCGTTGGCAGTTGGAACATGACCACGATGCTCAAATTCCTGCACTGACCCTAGAGCAACAAGTTCGTCGCTACCTGCGAGAAACGCTAGAAACACTGGCATATTGAGGCTGTCCATGGGGCTTTTGAGCTTAACCTCCAACCCTTTCAACGGTGTCTCAATCTTGCGTGCAGTAGCCAGTTTCTTCAGATCAAAGCCCTTAGAATTAAAGCTCTTAGAATCAAAGCGCGCCAAACTTGAAACTCAAGTTTGGCGCGCTTCAGGATAGGTTATTTCCGACTCCGCTACTTGTTCAAACGCTTTTGGTCATTGGCTTCGGCGCGTTGCTCTAAGCGAAATAGCCACACCATCAGCCCCACCACTCCAATCTGCAGCATCAAATTCGGTAATGCCCCGGCAGCATCACGTCCGGCGAGTGCCTGCGTTAAAAAAATAAACGCTCCAATTAGCCCCGATACCCCAAACGATACATACACAAATCGTCTTAGCCCCCGGTAAGGCGCTTTAGATTCTGCTTTTAAGCGAGCATACAGCTCTGGATCTTGCTGCCGCAATCGTTGGCGGCGCTCTGAAGGAGTTTCATCCATAGTGCAAGGAGGCGTAATAAACGTACGGAATTTTGGCATATTGCCAAAATCAGTGGTGCTCCCGACCAGTCTGCCATGATTGCAGGGCTAGGCGGTGAATGTCTTGCCAAGGTAAGTGAGTGGTATACGCTATCTTGGCACAGTCTTCATATTCGGGCTGGGCGTTGAGAATTTCGCCGCCTGGTTGGGCACGAGCCAGCTTCAGTCGCACGTCACCATGCAGGGTATTCACCGAAATTATTTCTCGATAGAGCAAAGTGCGCTCTTGGAGAGAACGGCGAATTCCCAGGGTCGGCGTTTCTCGAAATAGGACATGTTCACACGCGTCTGCCTGGGCAGGATGGCAGATCACGGTGAGCAGCGTGCCCAAACGCGACTTTTTCATCATCACAGGCTGGCTAAATACATCTACCGCACCGGCCTCAAATAATTGGTCAAACGCATAGGCGATCGCCTGGGGACTAGCATCATCGATTTGGGTTTCCAAAACGGCGATCGCTTCAACTG
>CASBQJ010000544.1 GCA_949127705.1 Synechococcales cyanobacterium PMM_0085 | reverse complement strand
TTGCCCAGCCTGGAGCAAATTCGCGCCGGACTGCGCACCCCCAACCCGGAACGGATCTTCACGGTGCGCCACGCCATGCTGATGGGCATGAGTGTGGAGGAAATCTACGAACTGACCGCCATCGATCCCTGGTTTTTAGACAAGCTAGTCGAAATTCTAGACACCGAAAAGCTGCTGAAGCGTACCCCGCTGACCAGCATTACCAAGCCCCAACTGCTGGCCGTGAAGCAGCTGGGATTTAGCGATCGCCAAATTGCCTACGCCACCAAAACCACCGAAGATGACGTCCGCGCCTACCGCAAGTCGCTGGGGGTGCTGCCCGTTTACAAAACCGTAGACACCTGCGCCGCCGAGTTTGAAGCGCTGACGCCCTATTACTACTCGGCCTATGAATCGGACGTGCTGTCGATTGCAAACGGCCAAGAATCTGCCGCCACCGAATCTGAAGTGCTGCCCTCGACCCGGCGCAAGGTGATGATTTTGGGCGGGGGTCCCAACCGGATTGGCCAAGGAATTGAGTTTGACTACTGCTGCTGCCACGCGTCCTATGCGCTGGGAGCCGATGGCTTTGAGACGATTATGGTCAACTCCAACCCAGAAACCGTTTCCACCGACTACGACACGAGCGATCGCCTCTACTTTGAACCGCTGACCAAAGAAGACGTGCTAAATATTTTGGAAGCGGAAAACCCGGTGGGCATCATCATCCAGTTTGGTGGCCAAACGCCGCTGAAGCTGGCCATACCGCTACAAAAATATTTGGACGACAACCCCGATGTCTCTACCAAAATTTGGGGCACCTCACCCGATTCAATCGACCGGGCAGAAGACCGTGAACGGTTTGAGAAAATTTTGCGCGAGCTAGACATCCGCCAACCCGCCAATGGACTGGCTCGCAATTACGAAACAGCCGTCAAGGTCGCCCAACAAATCGACTACCCCGTAGTCGTGCGCCCCAGCTACGTGCTGGGCGGTCGTGCCATGGAAATTGTCTATTCTGACCAAGAGTTGGAACGTTACATGGTCTACGCTGTGCAGGTGGAGCCAGATCACCCAATTTTGATCGACAAGTTCCTAGAGAACGCGATCGAAGTGGATGTGGACGCGATCGCCGACCACACCGGGCGCGTCGTCATCGGCGGCATCATGGAGCACATTGAGCAAGCCGGGATTCACTCCGGCGATTCTGCCTGCTCGATCCCGACCATCACCCTGTCCCCTGAGATTCTGGACACCATCCGCACCTGGACAGTGAAGCTGGCCAAAGCGCTGAACGTGGTGGGACTGATGAACGTGCAGTATGCCATTCAGGGCACCGTAGACGGCGATCGGGTCTACATTTTGGAGGCCAACCCCCGCGCCTCCCGCACCGTGCCCTTTGTGTCGAAGGCGATCGGCATCCCCCTAGCCAAAATTGCCTCACGGGTGATGTCGGGGCAAACCTTAGAACAGCTGGGCTTCACCGAAGAAGTCATCCCCACCCATATCTCCGTCAAAGAGGCCGTCCTGCCGTTTGAGAAATTCCCCGGTACCGATACCATCTTGGGACCCGAAATGCGCTCGACTGGCGAAGTCATGGGGATCGATACCGACTTTGGCAAAGCCTACGCCAAGGCCGAACTGGCCGCCTCACAGCGCCTGCCGCTCAAAGGCACCGTCTTTGTTTCTATGAACGATCGCGATAAAGTAGCCGCCGTTCCCGTCGTCAAAGATCTGATATCCCTCGGCTTACAAGTTGTCGCCACCGAAGGCACCCGCCGTGTCCTCAAAGAGCACGGGCTAGACGTCGGGCTAGTCCTAAAGCTGCACGAGGGTCGTCCCAACATTCTGGACTCGATCAAAAACCAGCAAATTCAGCTGATCGTCAACACCCCCTTGGGCAAAACCGCTCAGATAGACGATCGCGCCATCCGCCGTGCCGCCCTGTCCTACAAAGTGCCAACCATTACCACGATTGCTGGGGCTAAAGCAACGGCAGCAGCAATTCGTTCTCTGCAAGCCCAACCGCTAGATGTGAAAGCATTACAGGATTATGTGTAGGCGTTGCTCAACACCCAAACTATCAATGCTGCCGTAAGTAATGCTGCCGTAAGTAGCGACCAATGCGAGGACGCAGCAGATACGCCAGACAGCACAAGTTGAGGGACGCTTCAAACACCGCAAATGTTTTGGCGTGGTACGCGACCTCCCAGTAACTCACAGGACTGGGAAAGCGATCGCGCCAGTTTAGCGGAAACAACAGCAGCGGCCCATCGCTATGATGCGTCAAAATATCCACAGTAGAATGCAATAAACACGCCATTAAGAACCAAAACCACCAGCGCGGAGCCGAGCCAATATTGCGCCGCCGCTGCCAAATTAACCCTAGCCCCGTCAGCAAAACAACCGGAGAATGAAGCGTATTGTGCAGCGTCATCCACACCGGATCATTGAAAAACAGATGGTCAAACATAAACCGAGATGTTTCGGATACACTCCAGCCCAGCATCCGATGATAGTAGACATAGCCGCCAATTGATAATAGCCAAAGGGGTAAATCGGGCAGCACCGAACCCAGTAAAAACGCGCCTTTGACAATCGGAATCCGGGGCAGCGCCTTTTCTAGTGCCGCCGTCATCAAAAAATGGGATGGGGTATTCATCGTTATCAAAAATAATTTCAGACACGTACAGTTCAAACTGTGCAGGCTAAGATTACAGGACTTACGCACTACAGCGCTGGGTGCCTAGGCGATTCATGCAAACCGCCTTTTCGGAAGCCGTTAAGGCGTTCCATTCCACATCTCGACGCATGACAATGCCGTTGTGGCCGGCCAAAAAGCGGGGCAAACGTTCTAGCGGAATCGGTTGCAGGGTGCCAATGTCGTAGGTGGTATAGGTGGTTAGCTCGGGTGAGCTAACGGTGATATCCACCAGGGTGATGGTTTTACCGGGCGGTAAGGAACTGTCTAGCAGCGATCGCGGCCCAGAACCCAATAGCCCAGAGTGTAAGAGCTGCAAGTTACCGCGATGGGCAGGGTAATAGGCGTGAGCGTGGCCGCTGATGTAGGTATGGACATGGTAGCGCTCTAGCAAATTCCGCAGTTGGTCGGCATTGTCCATCACCTCACCGGGCTGGTTGCGACCCACACTGACGGCATACAGCGGCAGATGCCCCACCAGCATCCGCATCTGCGCCGCTTGCGATCGCTCACTGGCCAGCGATCGCTCTACCCAGGCCAGTTTGTCGGCGGGAATGCGGCTAGATGAACCATCCCACACCAAAAAGAAAATCCCGTTTTGCTCAAAGGTGTAGTAGAAAGGGTACTCGGCACTGTCGATCAATTGCACGCCGGGACTATGCGCGGGGTCTTGCCAAAACTGGGCGGTAGCGGCACGCTCGCGTTCAAACGCAAACCCCCCATTGGCACTGCGGGCACTCGACGCATCGTGATTGCCCACCGTAAACCCGTAGGGAATGCGAGCACGGCGCAGCGGCGCGGCAATGTGATCATCAAAGGCACTCCACATTTCGGGGAAGCGGGAAGCGGGCAAAGTCGTTTTTTGACCCGCAATCATGTCGCCGCCACAGATGACCAAATCGGGGTTCCAGCCGGGGATGAGCGCGATCGCCTTGTCTACTTCGGGTGAATAGTCGGTGGAGCCATAGGCGTCGTTGAGGTCGCTGATCACCACCAGCCGCACGTCGCCACGAGGGGGATTGGGGGCGCTGGAGGTTGGGGC
>CASBQJ010000543.1 GCA_949127705.1 Synechococcales cyanobacterium PMM_0085 | reverse complement strand
GCGACAAACCGAGGCTTTTCTGGGGTAGAAAACTCCGCTGTGCACTGTTTGGCCAGTTCCAGCACCTTAAAAAAGCGCTCATCGCCATCTTCGTAGTTAGTGGAGTTGAGGATACATTTACCGCCCGCCACCTTTAGCCCCGCCTCCATTTTTTGCCACTCGGTCGAGTCGAGCATCAGCGGCAGGTTGGCATTGGTGACCAGCCGCGACACCAGTTCGCGCATGTCGTGTTCGCCGTCGCGTCCCACATAGTCCACGTTCACGTCGAGAATGTGCGCCCCTTCCTTGATTTGCGATCGCGCCACCGCCACCAGCCCGTCCCAATCTTCCTCATTCAGCAGCTCTCGCACCTTTTTGGAACCGCTAGCGTTCAGCCGCTCGCCAATGATCAAAAACGAGTTGTCTTGCTCGTAGGGCTGCGCCGAATAGATCGAGGCGGCTGACGGAATGTAATGCAGCAGCGGGCGAGGGTCAAGGAACGACGAATCAACTCCGTGGTCAGATGTAATCGTAGGTTCAGACCGCCGCACCGGACGCTGTTTGGGCGTCAGCGTCGGGGCTACCTCGGCCAATTGCTGAATGTGGTCGGGGCGAGTGCCGCAACAGCCGCCGATTACCTGCACACCCAAGTCTTCGACAAAATGCATCAGCGCCAGCCGCAGCTCCATCGGAGTCAGTTTGTAGTGCGCGTGCCCGCCGACGTTTTCGGGAATGCCCGCATTGGGAATGCAGGAAATGACAAACGGTGAATGCTCCGATAGGTAACGGATATGTTCGGCCATCCGATCGGGACCCGTAGCGCAGTTTAGCCCCAAAACATCAATCGCGAACGGCTCCAAAATCGTTAGCATGGCCGCGACGTCTGACCCCACCAGCATTGTGCCCTGCATTTCCATCGTCACTGATACCATCAGCGGACGGCGATCGCCCCTCTTGGCAAACACGGCTTCAATTGCATTCAGCGCTGCCTTAATCTGCAACACGTCCTGGCAGGTTTCGACCAAAAACAGGTCTACCCCGCCGTCAAACAGCCCCTCGGCCTGCTCCATAAACGACGCCTTCATTGTGTCGTAGTCGATATGTCCCAGGGTGGGTAGCTTCGTCGTCGGCCCGATTGATCCGGCGACAAACCGAGGCTTTTCTGGGGTAGAAAACTCCGCTGTGCACTGTTTGGCCAGTTCTGCCGCCAGCTTATTTAGCTCATAGGCTCGATCAGCCAAATCATATTCGGCCAGCACAATGGAAGCCGCCCCAAAGGTATCGGTTTCAATCACATCCGCCCCTGCTGCCAAAAAGTCTCGGTGTACTGTCGCCACCGACTCTGGCTTGGTCACTACCAAATATTCATTACAGCCTTCATACTCTGCCCCGCCAAAATCCTCCGCCGTCAGATTTTGCACCTGGAGGTTAGTTCCCATGGCACCGTCAAACACAAGAACGGGGCGATCTGAACTGTGAAGCCGAGTTAAAAAGGGGCTGATCATAGGGGTAAGAAGGCGATAAAAATGCGCTCAGAGTTCGACAAGAATATTTACACAGATACGTTCTAGCGTATCTCACCATCACTAAAATCTAAAGTTAGAGCTATAGAAAAATCTACCCACCCCTCCCCATGGCCAGCCCAAAAATCCTAATTGTGGATGACAGCAAAACAATTCGGATGCAGATTAGGGACATGCTGTCCAACGTTGCCTTCACTGTGATTGAGGCCAAAGATGGGGCAGAAGGGCTGATGCTGATTGTGCAGGAGCGTCCCAATCTGATTTTGCTTGATTTCTTCATGCCCCGCATGAACGGCTGGGAAGTCCTACAAAAAATTCAGGCCGATCCCGCGCTCAAGTTGATTCCGGTGGTGGTGATGTCGGGACGTCGCGAAGACGTAGAACGGACGGTGCCGGAGCTGTTCAACTACTTTGAATTCATTAGCAAACCGTTTCAGCAGGCGGCTCTATTTAAAGCAATTCAGACGGCCAGCGCTAAAGCAAAAGAGCGGCAGACGGCCTCGACCGCCAAGCCAACTGCCGCTGCTGTCACGGTTTCACCGATTACCTCCAGCGCCCCATCGACTGCTGCTGTCGCCAATGCCATGGCTACATCGGGTGCGGCTGGCCCCGAGATGCATCCTTCAATTCCGGTGGTGATCGATGACGTGCAGCAGTTAAAAACAGAAGTTCGCCAACTGCGAGAGCAAAATGCTAGTTTGCATACCGAAGTAGAAACCCTGAAACACCGGATGCAGCAGCTCGCAGCCTTTGTGCGCCAACGGATGTAGCAAAAATAAAGGAGCAAAAACAAAGGAGCAAAGGATCGCAGTTCGAGCGCTTTGCCAGCCGATTTTCCAGCAGATAACAGGGCGATCGCCTTTTATATTTACCCCTGATTGGGTGATGCGCAACTTAAAATCTTTTAATAATGTAGACTTATTAAGGGAATTAGTTGAACTAATGAATGAGGTTCTTCCAGGATCTCAGCCGTTAGAGTCCACTGCATCATCTAATTTCGCCTTGTGTTTATTTACTACCGAGCTTTAGAGGTTTTATGGTTGCTGTTGTAGCATTGTTTGCCGGTTACGCTCTAGTTAGCACGTTTTTCATCTCGCACCTGTCTCAAGCTGAGCAGTCTAAGTAGAAGCGTTTCTCGGTTTCGCTGGGCTGGGAGAGGCGGGTGCGCCCATTCACTCCTGGCCAGAAGATTGTTTAACTAAAAGATGGTGATCTCCATTCAAATACCCATCGGTCAGAGCCGCGCCCGGTTGCCGGGTCATCGGTCTAGCCGATGGGTTTTGCTTTTTGGGTTTTGTGCGGGCGATCGCCTCACGGTTCCACTCCTGAGCAG
>CASBQJ010000542.1 GCA_949127705.1 Synechococcales cyanobacterium PMM_0085 | reverse complement strand
CTACAGTAGCTTATTCAATTATTTATAAGACGCCAGCAAACTTGCTAAATACCTCTGATGCGGCGCTACCTGGTCGGGCTAGTCGCTTAGAGGTGCGGCATGGTCCCTTAAGCAATACGGGTCAACAAGATCCGGCCTGTGCCTCTGCAACGGCGGCAGCGGCAACATCCGATGGGGTGGGTCGAGGTTGGCTGCCCAGCAGTTCTGACACATCTAAGCTGCGCAAAAACTTTCAGGTGGATATCTATGTTCAGCCCGATGCGGCTAACCGCCCAGTTGCTGCACTAGAGTTTCACCAAGATCGCACTGTAGAACAGGGAAATAAGTGGGGCGCTTGGTTTCGTAATGACCTAGAGATTTTTCC
Source organism: Synechococcales cyanobacterium PMM_0085 (assembly GCA_949127705.1). GTDB lineage: Bacteria > Cyanobacteriota > Cyanobacteriia > Elainellales > Elainellaceae > CASBQJ01. Next base: position 2,137 of record CASBQJ010000542.1, on the reverse strand, counting down.
AGGTCCTAAGTTTAACTGGAACGGAGCCATGCACTCCGAAGGCAACGTAATCATCGGTAACGGCAGCTTTCGTAGCTACCTGATCAGCTCGCAATTTTCTTGTCTTAACACGACCAAGGAAGCCTCTGAGGTTACTACGGTCAAGATCCCAGATTCAGAGCCAAACCCTTTTACAGGTGAGTTTATTGCAGGCAAATTAAATGCAGACACGTCTACGACAGACGATGTTGGCCAATTTGATTTGTTTAAAGGATTTCGTGTGCCTCCGGCGGAGAATGTCTTTCTGCGGAGTACTAATGATTCCACTCCTGGCACAGTGAAGCCATCTGACTATGCGCTTGATCCAGTGATTTTACAAACTGAGGGTCGTTCGGCGAAGCGGAACCCTGCGGCAACTTCAACGCTGTGGGCATCAGTAGCCAATAGCCCGACTGATCGACTGAATCAGCCTCCTCAAGAGGATCCACCCTACGTAGATGATTCCTACCGTGCCGACAACCGCTATGGCCCTAAACCTCGCTATGGCGGGCGGGAAGATGATCCGGCTATTGATATCCCAGCAACCAGCAAAATTGGGGACGTGATTCCGGCAGTTGGCAACGAGCGACTGGTCGGTAATAACCCTGTGGCAGGGCAAGACAGTAGCGCTGTGGGATTGGATGGATATTGGGAACGTCGCGCCCGAAATGAAGGAGTGCGGCTGATTGTAGGGCAGCGGCTAGAGCTAGGAGATGCCGCTGGATGGGGTGGGCCTTTGGGCAGCGATCGCCCCCGAGTGACCAGTTCTGAGCCGCTGCGCCCCTGGGATTCTTGTACGGCTCCAGCCAATCGCTCTGGCAACTGCAACGAGGCTCGACAGCGGCGATCGCTAGCAGACAATTTGCCAGCAGTGCAGGCAGCGGCTGTTTATCACAAAAGCTCAAGCGGGGGTGCCGATGTACCTGCGGCCTGTCTGGCGTCTACCGTTCATCCCGGCACAGCCGGAACGCTAGATCGCAGTGCTACGTTTGAGAATTTGGCCTATGGTTTTGCGCCTACCAACTTTACGCGCTACGGGCCAGGGTCTGCCAATCCCCTGATTATTTCAGACTTTTTGCGGGGGAGGGGCACCAATGGCTGGGAATATAGCGTTCCACCCGCTTCCGTGTTTGCCAGCACAACCACCCCAATGATGCGGGCTTTGCGCAACTTAGCCATGCTAGCGGGCGATCCACAAGGGGGAGCACCATCATTTAAACCGGTACAAAACAATATTGTTCACCCATATCCTGCGCTGGCCATGTGGGGAGACTTTTCCATGCTGCGACGAGTCCTCTACGACCTCATGCTTATTGATGGCGGCGGCGGCATGAGGTTTGATCAACTCAGCCCAGCTGATCAAACTACGCTCTATAGTTCTGCCTGCATGATGGGCATGTTGGCCTACCAGCTCGATTACCTGGAGGACTTTACCCCCGAAAGTCATCCGTTAATTGGCAAAGCCTACGCGGATCTCACCTCCAACTGGGCCACCGCAGAACCCAACATTTATTACGCTGGGTTGCGGGGTGCAATTCGAGCGATTCGATCGGACACTTCGCCTTTGAAGTCCATTCCTAACCTTCCTATTTATGCCGCAAACAATCCAGAAACCTACGTACGGTTACTAGAGCGATGGCGCGATTATGTAGCTAGCGGAGGAACTGGTGGGATTACAGCACTAGGAGTCAACGACCCTGCGGTTAAAAACCCCTCAACCGATCAACTGAACCAGATGATCCTGCTGGCGCAGATGATTATCTCCAAAGAACAGGTGGCACGCGATCGCCAGCTTGGCTTCTATGGCTCTGGGTTTGAAACTACAGCAGCACGCGGCAACGATGCGTACAGCGAAACATCACTGGGTGGGCGCTATGGTGCAGGCTTGAAGAGCTGTCGGGGAATGCAACAGGCGAGCGACATTGATGATTTCATCAAATTTCTTTGCTCCAACCGTCCGTTTTATCCTGCTCTCTACGATTTATTCCCCGCTCCCAACGTGCCCGACCTTAGCGGTAACGGCACCCATCCCGATGCTGATGGGTCACCGAGTGCACGGGGTAAAAACTATGCCCGTGATTCTTTCGACACTCCAGAGCTTCAATACTTCACCAATAAT
>CASBQJ010000541.1 GCA_949127705.1 Synechococcales cyanobacterium PMM_0085 | reverse complement strand
GAGGATTGTACCTGAATCTCCGGAGCGTCAGCGTCCGTGGCAGCACTGGTGGTGGGCGCAGTCGGTGCCCCTTCATAGGTAGTGCGGTAGATCAAAATATCTTCGACCTGTTTTTTGAACTTGTCATCGTTCATCGAGCCGAATTTGACAAACGTGCCTAGGTCTTGCCAGCCCTTGATATAGGCGTCGCGGTCGTCGCGGTAGAGTTCTTTGAGGCGATCGCCCACCTTTTTAGCAATGTAATCGGCAATTCTACGAACCGTGCGATCGTTCTGCAAAAAGCTGCGAGACACGTTCAGCGGAATGTCGCTGCTGTCAATCACACCCCGCAGAGGCATCAAAAACCGAGGAATGACTTCTTCGCAGTTGTCGCTGACAAACACCTGATTGCAGAACAGCTTAATCTGCCCCTTGGACACGTCTACATCCGGCTTGAGCTTAGGGAAGTAAAGAATCCCGTTGACTACAAACGGGTAGTCTGTGTTGAGGTGCACCCATAGCAATGGCTCATCTTGATAGGGATAGAGGTAGCGATAAAATTCTTGATAATCTTCGGCGCTGAGGTTGCTGGGCGATTCCTTCCAGGGCGCTCTTTGGCGGTTGACTTGCTCGCCTTCTAGCTGAATCGGCACCGGCAAGAAATCGCAGTATTTCCGCACCAATTGCTTGATCCGGAACGGTTCTAGGTACTCTAGCTCCTCTTCTTGCAACGTCAGAGTAATGGTGGTGCCCCGAGTAGTGCGAGCTGAGTCTGACAGCTTAAACTCTGTAGAACCATCACATGACCAGTTGACCGCTTGCGCCCCGTCTTGATAGGACAGGGTGTCGATTTCTACATGGGTTGCCACCATAAAAGAGGAGTAAAACCCCAACCCAAAATGCCCGATAATCTGCTGATCAGCACTAGCAGTATACTTTTCAACAAACTCTTCTGCACTAGAAAAAGCGACCTGGTTAATGTATTTTCTGACCTCATCGGCGGTCATACCGATACCCGTATCAGAGATAGACAGGGTTTTCTTGTCTCTATCGAGCGCAAGCTCAATGGAGGGTTCGCCTACATCGCCCGAATATTCACCGGAATATGCCACCATTTTTAGCTTTTGGATGGCATCCACAGCGTTGGAAATCAACTCCCGCAAAAAGATTTCGTGATCTGAATACAGCCACTTTTTGATAATCGGGAAAATATTCTCGGTATGGATGGAAATGTTGCCCTGTTCCAGAATGGTTGTCATAGGTCTGCGTCAGGGGGTAAAGGGTAGAAAAGGAAAAAGCATCGCTATTTATTTTAATCGGAGAAGGTTTCGGTTGTGCGAGATCGGATTTCCCTACCCAGCAGTCGAGAAATCGGACGGATCAAGCTAAGAGCCAAGCCAGATCCACTCGAACAAGACCCTGACAGGCGGGACAGAACTAGGTTTAGCATTGCTGACAAACCCACAGTCAACGCTCTTTTACTTCCAAAGAGAGAGCCTGTAAAGAGAATTCTTAGCGGCAACTCCATCTAGAGGTTGATTCGCTCAACTTGGCTTTTAGCGTACAAAGTAACTACGGTACGTTTTGCAGAGGTGATTACAGATGAAGCGCAGTTTTAAGCTTGATGCTTTAGCTCGCCCAATCAGTAAACTATTACTGACTTTCGGCTTTTTCTTAACGCTTATCTTTAGCTACCAAATTCACCCTTTATTAAGAGTAGCTCCTGCCTTTTCTGCCCCTTTAGCCTACAGCCAAGTTGCTGCTTCTGGGATGGGCAATCAAATTGAGGGTCAGGCTAAAGAAATTCAAGGCCAAGTGAAGCAAAGTTTAGGGAGCGCCACCAACCAAGCAGATGGCTTAGGCAAACAGATTCAAGGAAAGGTGCAACAAGACGTGGGTAGGTCACAGCGTGCTGTAGGCAATACCACCAGCCAGGTGCAAGGTGCTGCCCGCCAAGTGCAAGGCAAGGTACAAAAGAACATCGGCAAAACCCAAGATGCAATCGACAAAGCAGGCGATCGCCTTGAAGACACCAACCGGGGTGTTGTAGACGCGGTCAAAGACTTCTTTGGCAACTAGCGTCTTTGAGCCAGAAACCAAGCGTTGAAAGCGCTAAGTCTAACATTTGAACTCGGAGGAAAAGCTCATGAATTACATTCAAATTCTAAATTTATCTCAACTACTTCGTCCTATTCGGATTTTTATGATTGCAGCTGTATGCAGTCTAGTGATGTTTTCTAACGCGGTTCCTGCATTTGCCATTAGTAGCGATCGCAGTAGCCCGACTCAAGGCGAAGTGCAGCTAGACGACATCTACGAAAAATCTGAAGACGCGCTCAGAAAGAAGATGCCGAACATGCAGGAAGTGCAGGAAGAATCTGCTAAGGGATTTAACGAAATCCAAGGTGATGCCGATTTGGATAAAATGAGCCGCACCGACAACTCCCGTCAGGCTACTACAGCTAAAGAGCAAGCCGAACGGGCACTCAAAAAGGCCACCAACACCCGGTAGACCTGTTTTGTTAGAAATGGCTTAGTAGAAGATGGCGCAAGTTTAGTTACTGTAGTGCGGGCATCTTGCCCGCGCAGGCTGGAAGCCTGCACTACAAACAGTAAGCAGATTTACGCCTCCGACTACTAGCATTCACTCTATGTTGACAACTATAGTATTCTTATCTTTCTACCTTCTCTTCTAGACGCTACCTCCGAGTTGAAAAATCAATTTTAACTCGGAGTTTTTTATATGATCAGTACTGTGTTTTGATAAATAGCACTGTCCTTTATTACTTTGATTCAAACCATTATTTCTCATCTCTCACTCTAGATTGATTTTTTAGTTGATTAAAGCTGCAATTATTAGAATAGAAACACATCGGAGGATGTCAGATGCGGAAGATTAATATTGGGCTTACAGATAGCCAGCGCGAGGGTGTCGTTAATCTATTGAACCACGACCTGGCGGATGCCTACTTGTTACTCATTAAAACCAAAAAATTTCATTGGGATGTAATAGGCCCTCAGTTTCGAACCCTGCACAAGCTTTGGGAAGAACAGTACAATGCACTGACTATTAGCATTGACAGCCTTGCAGAGCGGGTGCGGATGTTGGGCGGTTATCCAGTTGGCACAGCCGATGGTTTTTTGAAGATGGCATCAATTAAGGAAGCCCCTGGGATAATCCCATCTGCTACTAAGATGGTGGCTCATTTATTGGATGACCACGAACAAATTATTCGCAACTTGCGTGAGCACATCGATCAGTGCAGTGACGAGTTTAAAGATCAAGGCAACGCAGATTTCTTGACTGGGTTGATGGAAGCACACGAAGAAATGGCATGGATGCTGCGCTCTTTTATTGAGGGAGAAGCAATTGAGCCAGACGGCATCAAACCAACTCAAGAGCACAAGAAAACTGCTGTAGGTGTTTAGAATTCATTCTTAGCCCCTGATGCCATCTTAGGTAGATCGTGAAACAGTTCACGCAAATCGACCATGAGTTGAATTAAGAGAGTCCGCCGGATTTGATCCGGTGGACTTTTTTAATAATTAGAATCACGCTAGCGGTTGCGAACAGCTCTGGTTCTCTGGCTTAACTCAATTTCTCAAACAAGGTGGAGAGGACAACATTAGAGAATAAAAAGCCCTCAGGATCAGTGAGGCGAAGGCGGGGCGATCGCCCATTTAGCTCTTGAGTCAAGGCTTGAGCACCAAACAATGCTAAAACAGGGGTCTCATCCGACTCATCCCTTAGTTGTTCTACCCAACCCTGCTGACGGTAAGGATCTAAACAAGCCAAAATAGTTAAGACCGATTGGGTGCCAAACTGCTGCGCCACCTGTGCCAAGTTCACCCCATCTGCCAATCGCAATCCCAACATTAATTGGTCTAACAAAGCTTCTGCGGCTGGCGTTGGTAAACAATCGATAGTGCCCCCGGCGGCACCGAATTGCTCTACCCATTGAAAGTAGGTTTGACGGGTGCGCGGTCGCACAAAACGCTGCCCTAAGGTGTAGCTAGCTGCACCCATACCAAACCCATAATATGAACGGTTTTCCCAATACACCCGGTTGTGCAGACACTGATAACCGGGTTTGGCATAGCTAGAAATTTCGTAATGTCGATACCCCGCCCCAGTCAAGTAGCGTTGAGCCGTCCGGTACATGTGAGCCGTGATCTCGTCTGTGGGCAATGGGCGATTGCCAGATTGATACCAGCGGCCAAAAGCGGTCACGGGTTCAATTGTTAGGTCATAGACGGACAGATGCGTGGGATGGAGGGCGATCGCCGCCGCTAAGGACGCTTCCCACTGCGCCATCGTTAAATGGGGCAAGCCCGAAATTAAATCTAAGCTAAAGTTTTTTAGCCCCACCTGCTGAATCAGGCTCACTGCCAAGTAAATATCCTCTGCGGTATGGGTTCGTCCGCAGTTTTGCAGCAGGTCAGACTGGAATGCTTGTGCTCCTAGGCTTACACGATTCACGCCTGCGAATAAGTAACCTTGCAGGTGTGCGCGATCAAAGGTGCCCGGATCCATCTCAATGGAAATTTCGGCAGCGGACTCAATCCCAAACCGCTGCTCCAATGCCGCGATGATTTGCGCCAGTTGGTCAACGGCAAGCAGAGAAGGCGTGCCGCCTCCAAAGAAAATTGTGTTTAAGCGGCTGCCCAATGGGGGCGTGCTGGCAATTTCTTGACAGAGCATGTCTACGTAATGGGCGATCGCCGCCGATGTTTCACCCCGAGTGCGATCGCCGACAACCGAAACTGGGAAATCGCAGTAGTAACACCGCCGACGGCAGAACGGAATGTGGACATAGGCGGCATCCGGGCCTGTAGAGCGAGTCTTGATTACTTGTTGCAAGGTTGGTTGTTGCAAGATGGTTGTTGCAAAATTAGGAGAGCGGCTCAATCTAGCAAAACGCCGGACGATATTGACCTGAGGGATATAATGAGGCTGTGCATCTAAAACCCTTGAGTTTTGGTGCTTTCAGCAAGTTCATGCTTCGAGCCTCTGGTGCCCTCGCCCGCTTGCGCCCTGAACTTGCTTGACATTGAGCCATATAGTTAGCATGGCTGCACTCTTATCCAGGTTTTAGGCTGGAATTATGATTGACGCAATTATTATTATTTCATTCATCCTAGCAGGGGCAGGGGTTGGCTACTATAGCGTTGACTTACTCCCGATCACAGTGCTCGACCAGGTGACGAGTCTGGATGGGTTAAGTGCGGTAACGTCTGGGTTTGGGGCATTGCTAGGCTTAGCTCTCGGGCTAGTGGTGCAAACCAGCTACCGTCGCCTTGAGCGTCAGGTCAGTGAGATGCCAGTGGATATGATCCTCAGCCGCTCAGTTGGGCTGGTGTTGGGGCTACTGGTCGCCAATCTCATGCTGGCACCGATATTTTTATTACCCATTCCCGGTGAATTTTCATTTATTAAGCCGCTAGCCGCCGTGTTAGGTAGCATCATGTTTGCCTTCACCGGCATCAACCTAGCCGATACCCACGGGCGATCGCTGCTCCGTCTGATCAACCCTAACAGTATGGAAACCCTGTTAGTGGCAGAAGGAACTCTCAAACCAGTTCCCCCAAAGGTTTTGGACACCAGCTGCATTATTGACGGACGGATCGAAGATATTTTGGCTACGGGGTTTGTAGAAGGGCAAATTTTGGTGCCCCAGTTTGTTTTACAAGAGCTTCAGCAGGTGGCAGATGCCTCCAACGACCAAAAGCGGGTACGGGGTCGGCGAGGACTCGACATTCTCAAACGGGTGCAGGAAGCCTATCCTGATAAGATTGCGATCCACCCAGCTGACTATGACGATGTCAACACGGTCGATGCCAAACTGGTGCGGCTAGCTCAAGACATCAATGGCACCCTGTTGACCAACGACTACAACCTCAACAAAGTTGCCAGCCTACAGAAAGTGCCCGTGCTCAACATCAACGACCTCGCCCAGGCCATTCGCCCCAACTATCTACCGGGCGACAATCTAGACCTAAAGATCTTAAAGCAGGGCAAAGAACCGGCTCAAGGGGTGGGGTATCTAAATGACGGCACCATGGTGGTCGTAGAAGACGGCGGCAGCTACATGGGCGAAGAAATCTGTGTGGCCGTCACAGGCGCACTCCAAACATCGGCAGGGCGCATGATCTTTGCTCGTCCCCAGCAGTCGTCTGCGGTTACACCAGGATAAACGGCCTCTTTTTATGGCGCGTCATCGAACCAAGTTGTGCGATCGCTGCACCCAATCTGCCCTAATTCTCTACCGAGTTCAGTGGGACAAATCGGGACGATGGCAGTGGGTCTGCGACAGCTGTCAGCCTAGCATTGGTCAAACCAACCCCAACTACATCTACGGCGGCACCTGGAAAGCGAAAAAGCCATCGTAAAACTGCCTTGCAGGATTTTTAGCCTTGCAGGATGGTTTTTGAAACAATCCGCGTTTTTTTGCGATCGCTCTCCGACAGATCGCCGCCGTCTTGCAGTCGCGTGGCGTTTTCTTGCAATACGGTAGCGGCGCTTTGATCGCCCATTTGCAGCGCTGTTTTGGCCGCCGATTGCAGCATAGTCGCGGCTCCAGAGCGATCGCCTTGCTGAAGTTTTTGCTCCGCAATTTGGGTCTGGCGATATTTGGCTAGCGCGAGGACATGCTGCTGCACCTGAGCATCAGGAGTGGGCTGGAAGCTAGCACTCGAATTCACCGAGATTGTTACAGGGTCAGACAGCAATCCCTCTCGGTTTTGCATCGGATCGTCATAGCGGATTTGGGCGGTTAACAGCATATGTTGCCCTGGGGGAAATTGTCCGGCATAGAGATTAGCCAGCACCACCCGAGGCGCATCAATCATCAAATCACCTAGGCGGACGGCGATCGCCCCATTATCTTGCACCATGGGCAGTTCAATCGTTTCGGGCACGACTTGGGCGATCGGCTTCAGCTCGGCCAGCCGCACTCCAGGCGATAGGGTCAATAGCAAGTGAGCGTTGGTCAACGCTACCGACTGAATCCGACTGAACAAGCGATTGAACTCACTCACCGCGTCTTCGGGCTGCTGAATGTAGGACAGGGTGCCACCTGCCGCATCGGCAATTTTTTCTAGAATATCTTGATTCCAGTTATCGCCAAACCCCAGGGTGTTGAGCGTGAGGTTATAGTCTGCGGCTAGCTGTGCCAGTTTGAGACAGCGCTCGTTATCCCCATGCTCGTTCTCGCCATCGGTGAGCAAAAAGGCTTGAGAGATAGTATCTTTCTTACTTTTTGCCAACTCTTCAATCCCCAGCCGCATCCCTTCATCAATCGACGTGCCGCCACTGGGCTTGAGGCGATTGATTTCGACTTTGAGACCAGCTGGATTGCCAATCACCTGACTGGGGACTAGCACTTTTGCTTTATGGTCAAACACCACAATTGAAATGCGATCGCCCGGTGATAGATTATCCACAATCTCTTGAGCCGCCTGCTTCACCGTTTCCAACGGTCGCCCATGCATAGAACCGCTGTGATCCAAAATCAAACACAGGTTGAGCGGCGCAGTCGGCTGCGAAGTATTGGCGATCGCCGATATTGAAATCGCCAGCTGTCGCTGGCTAGTGGGTTGTGCCACATCCAAATTGATATCACTCAGCGCTACTTGAAGACCCACTTTCATCGTTTCGACGCTCCTAGAAGATTCCAGAAAACTGTGTAAATTTTGAGTAAATTAAGCGGGGTGTTGAGAACCGAACAAAAGACATCATCCGTGATCAACTCAGTCCCTGGTAGGCGGCACCCTTTGCCCATCTCTTCAGTCGGTGATCTCTATATACTCTAGTCTGCAACCGATACTGGGTTCACGCTACTATGTTAAAAACAATGCCTCTTGTTTAGGCAACTGCAAAGGCAAATTAAGCTATGAGTTCACCCATTCAGGCCGTTCAGTCTAATTACTATGGGGATTCGTCTTATCGTACACCCCCACCCGACTTGCCTTCTTTGCTCTTAAAAGAGCGGATCATTTACTTGGGGATGCCGCTGTTCTCCTCCGATGATGTTAAGCGGAGAGTGGGGATCGATGTTACAGAACTCATTATTGCTCAGTTGCTGTACCTGCAATTCGACGATCCAGAGAAACCGATCTTCTTCTACATCAATTCAACCGGAACGTCTTGGTACGACGGTGACGCTGTAGGTTACGAAACCGAAGCGTTTGCTATCTGCGACACCATGAGCTACATCAAACCTCCCATTCATACGATTTGCATTGGTCAAGCCCTGGGCACTGCTGCCATGATTCTTTCGGCCGGGACAAAAGGCTTCCGAGCTAGCCTACCGCACGCCTCCATCGTCTTGAACCAGCCTCGCACAGGCGCTCAAGGGCAGGCAACCGATATCCAAATTCGAGCCAAAGAAGTGCTGCTAAACAAGACCACCCTGCTGGAAATTTTGGCTAAAAATACGGGTCAGGCAGCCGAAAAAATTGCCAAAGATACCGATCGGATGTTCTATCTCACGCCTGCTGAAGCCAAAGAGTATGGCTTAATCGATCGCGTATTAGAAAGTGCTAAGCAGTTACCTGCACCCGTTCCAGCGTTGACATAGACCGGGCAGTTTTCTATACCAAGACCCTACGCCAGACCGTCACCATCTTGACAGGCGAGAGCAAGATTTTTTGCTCCCGCTCATCCGCTCACTTACTCACCCTTCATCCCCCAAAAAAGACCTATGCCAATTGGAATTCCCAGCGTTCCATACCGTCTCCCTGGTAGCACCTACGAGCGGTGGATTGATATCTACACCCGGCTCAACCAAGAGCGGATTATTTTTTTAGGTCAAGAAGTGACCGATTCTCTGGCCAACTCGATTATCGCGTCGCTGCTGTACCTAGATTCAGACGATCAAAACAAGCCCATCTATATTTACATCAACTCTCCGGGCGGCTCGGTAACAGCGGGCATGGCGATTTACGACACCATGCAGCACATCAAGTCTGAAGTGGTGACAATTTGTGTTGGCCTTGCCGCATCAATGGGTGCGTTCTTGCTGGCGTCGGGCAGTAAGGGCAAGCGATTGGCTCTCCCCCATGCTCGGATCATGATTCACCAGCCGATGGGCGGCACCGGACGCCGGCAGGCCACCGATATCGAAATTGAGGCCAAACAGATTTTGCGGGTGCGTCAAGAGCTAAACGAGCTAATGGCAGCCCAAACGGGTAAATCAGTCGAGCAGATCGCCAAAGATACCGATCGCGACTATTTTATGTCGGCAGACGAAGCGCAAGCCTATGGTCTGATCGATCGCGTGATTAATGAAACGCCTGCTTAAAAGCAGCTTGCAACATTAATTTTTTGTGTTGCGATCGCCTAAACGGGTGTAATTTTTCGTCTCTGATGGCAGAATTTTGGTTAATTCTGCCATTTTTTTGGAAGCTATTTTCTTTAGAATGAACCTTGCCGATTGCTACCGGATATTGGGGCTGAGAACTGGCGCGTCCTATGAGGAAATCAAAATTTCCTATCGACGGTTGGCGCGCCGATATCACCCCGACGTTAGCTCTGGCAATCAGCAGCACGCTGAAAAGTTCATTCAACTCACCGATGCGTACCGCCAGCTGATCAACGCGGTTAGCCCAATGAGTCCTCCCCTAACGGCTACCGATCGATCAGCGCGATCGCCAACCGTTCCCTCCCCTCAGCCCTCTGTGCCACCGCAGACGGACTCAACAAACCTGCGACCACAGCCGACCATTCAAAAAGATCCCGATACCTCTCCCAATGACCATCGGCTGAAAGAACACGCGTATCTCCAGCTCCAGCAGATGCTGCGAGAGCAGCGGTTTCCCCGAGCGATCGCCCTCATTGAAGGGTTAGCCCAACGCCTGCCCAATGACATGGAAGTGCGCCAATGGCAGGCGATCGCCTATCAACGCTGGGGACGCCACCTAGTAGATACCAATCAACCCGATAAGGCGCGGCTGTACCTTAACAAGGCTCTGCGCACCGATCCCCGCAACAAAGCCCTGTGGTTTGAGGTCGATCGCGACATGCGGCGGCTGGAGGGAATTGAGATTTTTTGAGGTTTGAATTTTCGGGCACGCTTAATCAGCGATCTAGGAGGAGGGCGATCGCCCCTTCCAGCTCTACTTGGCTAAGGGACGTAATCACAAAGACTTCCTGGCAGGTTTTACCTTTACGGGCAATCAGCTTGTATCCACCCCGAATTGGGACAGATACCTTGAGCTGAAACGTCGGCGCATTGGACTTAGAGCGGCTTAGCACAGCCGGAGTGACCGTTCGGATCCCCGCCACATTAATCAATTTATTGAGAATAGGAATTAGACCGGGCAAATGGGTCGAGTGATTCCAAACCAGTCTACCGCTCATATGTTGACCCGTTCATCGGCACCCGCTTTAAGCCTCCAGCGCTCTATATTCCTGGTCTACCTCTACGCCGCCTCTAGTGGAGCCATTGTTAGATCTTCTCGACTTAACTGCTGATGATAGAGTTCTGCCTGCTCTTGCGGCCCAACCCACACAATCGCTTGCCCTTCGTTATGGATCTGATTGGTCAGTTCACGGGCGCGCACAGTTGACATCTGAGGAATATGTTTTACCAAACATTCCTCCACATGCTTAAACGTGTTGAAGTCGTCATTCAACACAATGACTTTGTAGTTGGGATAGGTCTTGTGAACCGTTTGACCGGACTTTTGTGGCGCTACCGCAGGCGCAGTCGCCATCATAACGGGGGCAAAAAGTACCGAATTCATAGACGCCATGAGCCAAAATCCAAAGAGAATACAAAGGGTGAAATTACCTTCAGTTTAGCCCCCATTTTTACCATCGGAGCGTTTAGTGTTACTTGATTTGATTCAGATTTATGGCTAATTGAGCAAATCCATGCTGATTAGTCCCTTTGGCAGCTGCTCCCCTAACTGTGGAATAAATCACAATGCCTTGCATTAAGTTTTTCTGGCATCTTGACCTCAAATATGGTATGCAGCCTGTGGAAAACTCGGTTTTTTCTGTGGAAAACATGGGGATATGATCGGGAAAACTAGGCGTTGATGGGGAAAAGATCCATAGGCGTTTATACAGTGTGGATAACTTTCCACATTTTCCACAGGTTTTCCACAGGGCGGAAAGAATCCAGAGGCAGAGCAAGCCCTGATCCCCAAACTTTTCCACAGTTTCCACAGCCCCTACTACTACTGATATATTTTTTAAAAAGTTTTCAATCTAATTAAGACGTTCAATTAGAACACCTGTATTTGTTGCCTACAAATTGAACCAAAGGGACAACGATGATACGATAGCCTTCCAAGCACGATTTAAACCCAAAGGTTTCCCTGATGAAACTTATCTGCACTCAAAGCGATTTAAACACCCATCTGTCTCTAGTTGGCCGTGCCGTGCCGTCTCGTCCTAGTTTGCCTGTACTAGCAAACGTGTTGTTGAATGCAGATGAAACAACGCAACGCGTTAGTTTGACTGGATTTGATCTCAGTTTGGGGGTGCAGACCAGTTTTGCTGCTCAAGTTGAAGTGGGTGGGACGCTGACCCTGCCGGCCAAGCTG
>CASBQJ010000540.1 GCA_949127705.1 Synechococcales cyanobacterium PMM_0085 | reverse complement strand
GCAGCGGCACTGCGGTCAGCGGTGCTCAGCGAGTTTGCCATCTATCAATCGGTGGGCAATGACGGGCTTGGCACCGTAGATTTTACGGGCTATTTTGAACCGAGCTATGCCGCTAGCCGAGTTTCTACTGCCGAATTTCGCTATCCCCTCTACCGCCTGCCGCCCAACCTCAGCCGCTGGCCGCGTCCGCATCCTACCCGTGCCGCGCTCGAAGGGGTAGACGGGTTGCAGGGTGAGCGGGGACGGCTGCGCGGTCTAGAGCTAGTGTGGTTGCGCGATCGCCTCGAAGCCTATTTAATTCAGGTGCAAGGGTCGGCTCGATTGACCCTGACCGACGGCAGCACCCTGACCGTGGGCTATGCCGGACGCACCAACCGTGCCTATGTCAGCATTGGCCGCCAGTTGGTCAACGACGGCAAACTCCCAGAGGTGGGGCTAACACTGCCCGCCGTGCTGGCCTATTTTGACCAACACCCCAACGAGCTAAATACCTATTTACCGCGCAACAATAGCTTCGTCTTCTTTCGAGATACGGGCGGCGCGCCAGCCACCGGATCGCTCAACGTCCCCGTCACGGCAGAGCGATCGATCGCCACCGACAAAACCCTAATGCCGCCCGGAGCACTGGCGCTGATCCGCACCCAGATTCCCTTCCTCAACCCCCAAGGTCAGCTAGAACCGCAAAACGTCAGCCGCTTTGTCCTAGACCAAGACCGGGGTGGAGCAATTCGCGGGGCAGGGCGGGTCGATATTTTCGTGGGCACCGGGCCATTAGCAGGCGATCGCGCTGGCCTGATCAACAATACTGGGCAGCTCTATTATTTGCTGCTGAGAGAGTAAAGGAGGAGCTATCATTCGTCTGTCTAAAGCGGAAAGAGTCTCATGTCCGTTACCCTTGACGAACTCATCACTATTTCCAGTTCTGAAGAAAGCTTTTTACAGATCTTTCAAAATTTTTGTTCCCAGTCAGGTCAAGTAGTTCTTCCAGCCCATCGTACCCTGTTACTAGCCTGCTACCTTAACCCAGGGCTGGCTCCAAAGGTCAGTGGTAAAACTCCTGAAGCTGTCGCAAGAGCTTGGTGGAGCAAGTATCACAGAAGTTTCGAGAGTCGAATTTCTCAACGGATTTCTCAACCGCCAGGAACAACGGCGGATCCGATCATCAACACAATTATTGGAACTCGATTGGGCGGGTTAACGATAGGGCAGCTTGAGCAGATCAAGTATGCGCATCGGATTTCTATGTCAGCAGAAAATATTCTGGGGCTATTGCTCGAAGAATTTCTGGCACAAGAGCTGGTCGATTATGGCTGGTACTGCGGCTGGGGAGACTCTGTTCGCCATGTCGATTTTTGCAATGTGGATGGCTCCCTGTTGCAGATCAAAAATCGCAGCAACTCGGAAAACAGCTCGTCTGCTAGGGTCCGAATCAACCAACCGATTGAAATGTGGTACAGAGTGAATGCAAATACAGGAGCATATCGTTGGTCAGATCTCAATGAGAAATATCAAACAAATCGTTTCTCTGAAGAAAACTTCGTCGCATTTGTTCAGAGTGTCTTGTCAAAGAATCCAGAGGCTCTAGCGCTGGACATAAAGAATCCTTGGAAACCGCTGTCTGACTCCTCAAGCTAGCTCTAATGAGAGCTGATGTCCCAAAACATCGTCAAGATTACCTACCTCTGTTAACCAACTTACGTCATCAGTTTTGTTGTATCGCGAATAGGAAAAGTCTGGGTAGATCATTGGAGCTTCTCCGTTTAGATGCGCTAGCAACATCCTAGCGATCGCCCTTCCCAGCGAGCAAGGCACAGCATTTCCCACCTGTCGATATTGATCCAACAAACTTCCTGCGATCGCCCAATCATCTGGAAACTCTTGTATGCGTTTATATTCCTCAATACTAAGCGGCCTATCTTCCTCTGGATGCGCCAGATCGGTTGCAGGCATGGCTGGATGAGTGACCAACGTTGGAGCAGGTCTGTCCCATGATAGTCTCCGGTAAAATCCAGTTTTTCCTCCTCCTGCATGGTAAGAAGCACCCAGGGCTGCTTGATGCAGCTCTACAGGCAAATCTCGCCAATGTTGTCCAGGCTTCAGCAGCCTATAGTATTGCAGTCGTTTTTCAGGAAATTTGACGAAGTGGTGTTCAGTGCTGGAAAGCCCTTTTAATGCATCTCTCAATGTTCGCCAGTGAGGCAGGCCATATAAACCTTGCTCAGAATGAGTGGGGGTGAGATAGGGAAGCTTCTCACCATCGCGGTTGCAAGTAATAACTACGCGTTCACGTTGCTGGGGAGAGCCAAAATTAGCTGAATTGTATAAGTTGAACGAGATACTATAGCCTGCTTCTCTCAACTTTCGGATAATAAACAGAAGTGCTCCACCTCTTTGTTCAGCCTGAGATAGTAATGGGTGGCAACCTCCCCTAGTCTCATGAGGTCTGTGTTGCAGGGGAGCCGATAATAATCCCCGAACATTTTCAATAACTGCAAATTTTGGTCTAAGTTGAGTGATTAAATCAATGAACGTTAAAAAAACATTGCCTCGTTCATCATTAAATCCTTGTCGTTTGCCAGCACTGCTAAACGCTTGGCACGGAGGACCGCCGACAATTACATCAATTTCTTCCTCAGGACTTAGCCCTGCTTTCTCTCGGATTTCAACAGCTGAATAGTTTCTAATATCTCCAATTAAGGCAATATCAGGCTTATTTGCTTCTATTGTTTTTCGAGCTGCTGGATCGACTTCACAGGCAAGAAGTACCTGGATACCTTCTTTCTCTAACCCCAAATCTAGCCCCATACACCCAGAAAAAAAGCTCAGAGCTTTCAGATTTGGTTTGGTAGAGGCTCTTCTGGCATGATCTGGAATTACCTTGCTAAGACTATTTTCTTTGAGAGAGTAACTGCATACGGACTCTGAAGCCACAATCCATTGCTTGCCGATCATCTCCCCTGAGATCTCGCCATATTTGAGCAGCTTTCGGACGTATTGATCCGAACAACCGAGCATTTCAGACGTTTCTTTCACGGAGAGGTATTGGTCGGGCATCGGTTTCGAGTGCGAAACTAGAATCAGGTACCCAATACTATCTGAGTGGATATATCTTTGCAAGTAGTTCCAAGCAAGTTTTCTTAAAGCCGGCCGCGATCGCTCAATCAGCAACGCCAGATAGCCTTACTATCGGTGGCTAAGGGAATAGGATTGAGTGGCCAGATCTCCGCTAAATACCATGCCACAACTGAGCCAGCCCCCTCCAGGAAACCGGATTCGAGTCAAGCAAACTGATCAGCAGGTGCGCTTCACGTTCTCAGACGACATTACCTTCAATGTGGTGATGAGTCTCTTTTTGGGTAGCCGGAGTGTGTTGGTGATCCAACAGGGGATGAGCGCGATGGAAACCGAAAGCATTTGGACTGGAGCGGTGCTGCTGCCGTGGGCGTTTGGATTGGCTTTGTTGGCAGGGGCAGGTCTATTTTTGGTCAGCAGACCTGCCTATTATTCTGATCCTCCGGGCGGCGGTGGCAAAGTCTGCTTGCAGTGGACGGTGGCAGAAATTGTGATCGATCGGCAGGGGTTGCAGCTGCGATTGCGTGCTCCCCGTCCGCGTTGGGTGAATTTGCCGCTGTCTCATGTGTTGCGGATTGAACTGGTGGATGAACATTATGTCGTGCTGCTGAAACGGGGGCACGAGCGGTTTGGCATCATCCGCACCCGTCACCAAAACTACATGATTGGGGCAGGGCTAAAACCTGCGGAGCAAGATTGGTTAGTGACGGAATTGTCTACTTTACTGCACCAGTTTCAGCGGGGCGATCGCTAATTCTCACCGGTTTAGAACACCCTTTTTTTAGAACATCCTGTTTGAGTCATGCGATCGCCTGTCTTAACGCTTGGATTTGTCCTGTATTAAGACCTGATTACTCTCCTCATGGCTTTCCACATGGCGTTCGTACCACTTCATCAGGGGGGTGGAGCTAACGCCATGCAGTGTCACAGATACGATGACCACAATAAACGTCACCCAGGCGATCATCTCTCCATCGTTGTCACGCAAGCCATGGCTAAGGGCATAGGTCAAATAATAGAGCGAACCCACGCCACGAATCCCAAACCAACCAAACAGCCAGCGCGTGGCTGGATGGACAGGCGAACCAATGGTGCTGATCCAGGCTCCGAGCGGGCGAATCACAAACAACAGTAGCGCTGCAATTAATAAAGCTGGAGCGGCAAAGCGCGCCATTGGCTCGATGCGCAAAAGTGACCCCAGCAGTAAAATCGTGCCAACTTCGGCGAGTTTTTCTAGCCGTTCCATGAAGTGCAGGCGAGATGCCGATTTTTCGGCATTGAGGCAGTCAGAGCGCAGTACCACACCCGCCACAAACACAGCCAGGAAGCCGTAGCCATTGACTAATTCGGTTAAAGAATAGGTCAGCAGAACCGTACTGAGTCCAATGAAGTCATCCATCAAATCGTCAACCGGACGGTATGCTTGCAGCCTTTGTTCTAGCCAGCCCAGCAGTTTGGCGATCGCCACTCCCATGAACAGCCCAGCGGCGATCGCCCACAGCAGATCCACCAAAACCCAACTCACAAACCAGGTTTGCCACTGGTCATTCTCTAACCAATGCAGCCCAAAATAGACAAATGGAAACGCCAGCGCATCGTTTAGCCCCCCTTCCGACGTTAAGCCAAAGCGCAGCTCGTCCCTGTCTTGCGGGTCATCAAGCTGCACCTCCGATGCCAAAACGGGATCGGTGGGAGCCAAAATTGCGCCGAGTAAAATCGCCACGCCCCATTCCAGTCGCAGCACCCAGTGCCCGATGCCAGCTGTTGTAAAGATTGAAATTGGCATCAATAGCCCAATCAACCGACCCGTAGAGTTCCACGCCCAAGGGTTGAGCGGACGGTTCATCTTTAAGCCACAGCTAAACAGAGAAATTAGCACGACTAGCTCTGTTAAACGCTGCAAAAAAGCTGCTTCGGGGCGCAGCTGAATCAGATTTAATCCATAGGGACTCAGAAAAATGCCGGCTAGCAAGTAGATCAACGCATAGGACAGCGGTAAGCGCTCAATCCAGCCGGAACCCAACGACACCGCTAGCAGCAACACCCCCAAGATCAGCAGATTTAGAATGTAAGTATCCACAAAACCTGAATTAAAATGAATGGCTTCCCTACTCTAGGCGCGCAGCCCGTCGCTTTAATTCAACTTAGGATAGATCTTTTTGACGATGTCGGTAGGGGCGGTTCGCGAACCGCCCCTACTGCTGTTCTAGTGAGCACTGGCAACGGCAGCCGGTTCGTATAAATATTCGAACCAGTTGCCATCGGGATCACGGCCATAGAATGAAGCAGTCCCGTCGCGGTGCTCGTGAATGTCAGTGAGATTGACGCCCTCGGCTTTAAGGCGATCGTAGGCGGCGTTGACCTCAGCGCGATCGCTAAATACAAAGCCAAAGTGAGGCCCTGCCTGCGAATAGCTCTTACCTAACAGCGCTAGCCCATCGTCTCCAGCTTTTAGGTAGGCCCAGTCCGAGTCTTTCCAGACCAATTCCATCCCCAAATTTTGGTAGAACTGCGCCGATCGATCTAGATCCTCGACCGCAATGGCTACATGCCCAATTCGCTTAAGTTCCATGATCTAAAATTCTGCCTTGCAAAGGTTTAAAAAACTTTTCGTTTTTCTCTAATTCCATTCTAGAGCAGCTACTTTGGGGATAGCCGAGCCTGCACCCTCCTATCCCCAAACTCCCCATGCCCCTGTTCGACGGCTCAAATCTCCCTTATTGGATTCTGTTGGGTCTTGGCGTTCTGCTGTTCCTATTCATTATTGTGTTCGGTGGCGGCGATGATGATGCCGAGTTTGACGCAGATGTAGACTCAGACGTGGATACCGATATCGGCCATTCTTTCAACCTCGATACCGATGCCGATGCCAGCGAGTTTAACGTGTTGCAATCGTTGGGCTGGTTTGGGGTGGGGAAAGCCCCGCTGCTAATTCTACTGGCAATAGATTTTAGCCTCTGGGGGGTAATCGGCTGGATGATCAATGTAGCGGTAGGAGGTGCTGTGGGCAGCCTGCTGGGTGGACTGGCGGGTGGCATCATCTTAGTGAGTTCTTTTGTCATATCTCTCGCCTTGGGCGGGCAAATTGCTAAGCCAATTGGCAAAATTTTTGCCGCTTTTGGGGAAGATTCCAGTGGCGATCGCCTAGTGGGATGCATTGGCATTGTGAGCACCAGCCAAATTCCAGCCGTCAGCACGGGTAAGATTGGCCAAGTGGATGTGTTAGACGCCGCTCACAATCGGGTCACCGTCAATGCCATGCTGCCCGAATGGGCCAGGACTCTACCGCAGCGGGGAGAAAAAGTGCTAGTAATTGAGCGATCGGGTTCGGGCTATCTGGTGGTCGTTAAAGATAGCCCCGATCAAACGGCTTGGTTCAATCAGGCCAATCGACTCAGCGATTCTCCTTAAACGCTCAAAATCTAAAACTCAAAATTCACGCAAAGGTTAGAAACTCCATGCTGTTTTGGCTCACCTTGATTCAAGCCCTGCCCCCGGTTTCAACGCCCCAACTCTCCCAACTTGAACTAAGCGAGGCTCAAACTTCAGATGAGTTTGCGATCGCCCAAACCGTCCCGGCACTGCCGCTCACCCCCACCGTCGGCCAGCTAG
This sequence comes from Synechococcales cyanobacterium PMM_0085, assembly GCA_949127705.1. Lineage (GTDB taxonomy): Bacteria > Cyanobacteriota > Cyanobacteriia > Elainellales > Elainellaceae > CASBQJ01. The sequence goes on along the minus strand of CASBQJ010000540.1, from coordinate 4,586 downwards.
GCGGCATTTTATTTTTCCCTGGGCTGATTGCCGGATTGGTCATCATGCTACTGCTGGCGATCTGGGCCTACACTCGCGTTTATAAAATCACGCCAAATAACGAGGCATTTGTGCGCACGGGCGGCGTGTTTATCAAGCGCAAAACGGTGATCCTCAACGGGGGCTGTGTGGTGCTGCCGGGATTCCACGAACTAACCCGAGTGCCGTTGCGCGAAATTTCGATCGACGTGGAGCGCGCCGGGAAGTTGGCCGTGCGCACCAAGGACTATATGCGCGCCGATATGCGCGCCACCTTTTATGTGTGTATTACGGCGTCCGATGAGGATGTGCTGACAGCCGCCGCTCGTCTGTCGCAGGGCAACAAAATTACCCCCGAGGACATTAAGAATGCCCTAGAAAAACGGGCGGATGATGCGATTCGAGCGGCGGCAAAAACCAAAAATTTGGCCGAGATTGATTCTGATAAATTGGGCTTTGCGCAAGAGGTGTTAAACCTGATGCAGCCCGACTTAGCTAAGGTGGGGCTGACGCTGAACAACATTGCGGTATCAGAAATTCAAGAAAGCGATACCTACGACACCAATAACTTTTTTGATGCCCAGGGCGTGCGGCTGCGGACTGAAACGATTCAAAAATCGATTCAGCAAAAGCGTGAGGTGGAGCTGGTAACGCGGGTGGCGATCGAGCAAAAGGAACTGGATGCAGAGAAGCGATCGCTGCAAATTACCCAAGAAAAAGAAACTGCCCGCCTGGAGCAAAACTTTCAGGTAGAAGCGCTTAAAGCCCAGCGCGAGCGGGAAGTAGAAGAAGCCAAGGCAAAAGAATCGGCTTCGATCCAACGCGCCAAGATTTTGCAAGAACAATCGGTAGAAGAGGAAGAAATTCGTCGCCAGCTCAGCGTTAGGCAGAGCCAGATTAATGCCGATATTGCTTTAGAAGAGCAGCAGAAAAAACTGCGGGTATCTCAAGCCTTACAGCAGCAAGAGACAGAACTGGCAGATATTACCCGCCAGAAAACTGTAGATTCACAGCGACTAGAAGCGCTGGTGCAGGTGGCCGAGTCGGAACGATTGGCTAAGGTCGCTCAGGAAAATGCGGCGATCGCCATTGCCACCAAGCGCAAAGAAAGCCTGGAAGCGGAAGCCGAACGGGCGCGAGCCGAGTCTGCCGTGACCACCGCTACCGAGCTAGAAGTGGCTGAACGGCAGCGCCAACTGGCCGTCATTGTGGCTCAGCGCACTGCCGAAGAGCGCCGCATTGCCGACCAAAACGTCGTAGAAATCGATGTATTCCGCCGCCGCCGCCAAGCAGAAATTGCCAAACAGGCCGCAGAGCTAGAAGCCGATGCCCTGCGAACGTTGGCCGATGCCAACCGTGACAAATCGCTAGCCGAAGCCGAAGGGTTGCAGGCGCTCTATGCCGCTCAAAATCTGATCAGCAACGCCAACCTAACCGCCCAAACGTTTACTACCATTTGGCCACAGCTAGCAGAGCGGCTACCCGAAGTGCTGCAAGCGCTGTCGCCGCAACCGGGCGTGCTGGGGGATGCGCGGATCTATGCCTTCCCTGGAGCCAACGGCAATGGTGGCGCTCCCGATGTCAACAAACTGATGTTCTCGACCAGCGGCCTAGCCTTGATTAATACACTGTTAGAAGATGGCAAACTCAGCCAACTAATCGGCCAAATTGCCAGCGTCATGCGTGACCCTCAAACACCGACCGTGCCTTACGCTGAAACTCCGACTACACCGCCTGTTCAAGTGGATGTAGAAAGCTAGGGCATGGTCGTGAACCCGTCACGCCACCGCAGGATCAAGTCCGTCATCCCCGCATTTGCGGGCATCCATTCCCTAGCTCGGTCGTTCCCACGAATACGGTAGTCTCCATGGCATCAAACTATATCCGAAAAGCTCGTTTAGGCGGCTACTTAGGACTGGCATTACAGCCCTTAGCTCTTTTGATGTTGGGTTCGATCGCCGAAATTGGTCAGCCGACTGTGCGGGGAGTGGGCGGCATTGTTCTTTTATTGCTCAGCGTGGGATTAATGGACTGGGGTATTTGGAATTACGCCAAGTCCAAAGGGTACGGCAATGCAGTGGCGTCTCTCAGCTTATTTTGTGCCTATGGTCTATTGATTATTGCTTGCCTGCCTCGCAAAAAATAAAAAGCCACACGTTTAAGGTGTGGCTTTAGGAGCATGTTTTGTAGGAGGAAATTTAAATCTTTGAGACGCTGCCGCTGTAGCTCGAAGGAGTCAGGCGTTCAGGTCAAGATTTATATCCTAAGTATGGGGTCATAGGGCAAAAAGCTAGGTGATGGGTATCCGGACTAGGGGTGATGTTCATCAAGAGGCTGAGTGATTGATGTCACAAAAAAGGGCGATCGCCCCATGGTGGAAGCGATCGCCCTCTTTAACTAGCTTGGTTACTCACTCAAGAGCTCAAACTGTGCGGTTAGGGAGCCAGAGCACTGCCGCGCAGCAGGCTACCAATGGTTTTGGCCGTAATCTTCAACTGCGCCAGCGGATTGGCAGGCACCACCGTTTTGTAGAGGTAGCTGTCAAACGTGAGTCGCTGCACATCGATATCGGCACACATTTCCACGAAGGCTTCGCGGGTGGCGTCAGAGCGATAGAAGACAGTTTGCAATAGATCTAACACTTTGTAGGTGAGACCATATGCCTTGTCCCAGCGCTTCAGGTAGACCTTAAGGTCATTTTCTGTCGGAACGCTCTGCCCTGCATTGGAAAATTCCACAATGGTTTCGGCACACATCCGTCCAGATTTGGCTGCAAAGTAAATGCCTTCGCCCGATGACTTGGTCACATACCCAGCGGCGTCACCTACGAGCGCGACGCGACCCACAACCCGACGAGGCCGAGGATGTTCAGGGATGGGGTGGGCTTCTACCTTGATGATTTCACCGCCTTCTAGTCGATGGGCGGCACGCTGGCGAATGCCAGCTTGCAAGTGCTTGATTTTAGCCTTGTTCACCTTCATCGTGCCTGTGCCAACGGCAACGTGGTCATGTTTGGGGAAGACCCAGGCATAAAAATCAGGCGATACATCGTCTCCCACGTACATCTCAGCGAGTTCGTGGTAGTAAGCCATCTTGTCTTCGGGAAGGCGAATGCGCTCCTGGAAGGCGATCGCGTAGTTATAATCGCCGGCATCAATGGCCTTGGCAACCCGCGAATTGGCTCCATCGGCACCGATAATTAAGTCAACTTGAAGGGTGTGAGCTGTGCCTTCCAAGCTCCCGTTGGAGTGATCCGCATAGTGGATCGTGTAAGGAGCCGTGTTGCTAGTGGGAATATCGACCCCATAAACAGTGCCGTTAATCAGCTTGGCACCCAGCTTGTGAGCGCGCTCGCGCAAGAAGCCATCTAAAACTTCTCGACGGCACATGCCAATATATTCATCATCTTTGAGCGTGCCGCCGATGTTGACCTCAATGTTTGAGGGCGAGATCATTTTCATCTTGCGAACGCGACGATCTATGATTTCGGGCGGTAAGTCAAACTCTTCCACCATGCACAAGGGAATTGCCCCGCCACAAGGTTTGGCGTTATCTAGCTTGCGCTCAATCAAATAAGTTTCGATACCTGCTTTTACTAAAGTCTCGGCAGCGGAGGAACCTGCCGGACCGGAACCAACTACAGCAACCCGGAGTGCCAAAGGTCGTCTCCCAATCTCTAAAAAAACAAGATCTACGAAGTGAATCGTATCACGGACTGGGAGGTAGATGGGGGGCGGCTTCTAGGGATGTGATCGAAATGAAATACACCTTAACGTATCGTTACGTTTTGGTGAGCTAATTCAGTGCAATTGTGACATCTAGTTTACGTTTGCGCTACTGATCTGGCAGGTATCTATTGATCGAGTTCGATAGTGATAGTTGGCGTTGGTATGAGCGGCGTTGGTATTGGCGGCGTTGATATGGGCGGCGTTGATAGTTCCGGTAGCGGGTCTGCTGTCGCCGGAGCCGCTGGAGACCCGCTACCGGAACTACTAGGAGCGATAGGACTGCTAGGAGTAGTTTTAAAACCAGAAAACTGCCGTCGGAGGCGATCGAGATAGGTGGCTCCCGAGGGGCTCTGCTGCCTAGTCGCTGCCTTCGGAGCTGGTGAAGAGGCGGGTTCTGGCTCCGTCAAAGCTGATGGAGCTGCCTCTTGGGGTACCTCAAGCGATGGCGGAATACCAGATGGGCTTGGTTCAATTGGAGCCATCACGCTAGATTTGGGCGATCGCTCCACCGGGGGCATCAGCGTCGGTTCTGGGGTAGAAATTGGTTCTGGGGTAGAGGTCGGCTCTGGGGTAGAAACTGGCTCTGGGGTAGAAATCGGCTCTGGCTGAGCCACAGGCGATCGCCTGACTCTGGGTGTCCGTTTCGCTGACGGTCGAGCGCGTGGGGCAACTGGGCTGGCGCTGGGCGCTGGGGTAGGAGATGCGTCGGGACTAGGAATGGGGGTAGGTGTGATGCTTGGCGTGGGGCTGGCAGCTGGTTCCGGCGGACTCTCGACTGGCGTTGGACTGGGTAACAGCACCGGACTGGGAAGGGGCGTTACCGCTGGGCTGGTGGGACTG
>CASBQJ010000539.1 GCA_949127705.1 Synechococcales cyanobacterium PMM_0085 | reverse complement strand
GAAAAAGTGTCGATGAGCTTGCAAGCTCTGTTTGTGCCGGATGCCTACGTGACTCAACCTGATGATTTGGCTCCAGCCCCACGATTGCCGATCGCCGCCCAGGTAGAAGCGTTACCCCAATCATATCTGGTTCAAGGGTTTTATCTGCGCGATGAGGGCTATTCTGAAACGGGGGCGATCGCCGGACGCTTCACCTATCAACCGACGCGCCAAACCCTAGAAATGACTACGTTTTACAGCCGTTCTGTGGCAGTAGACCAAATGCGGTTGGTCGCTCCCAACCTCCGGATGCGCACCATCGTCACCTACCAACGCCCTGCGGCGGATCAACTCCCCACCGTCATTAACCTGATGGGGTTTGGCGTAGAGCGCAAGCAACTGGAGGCAATCTAACGATATGAAACGGCGATCGCTACTGGTGGGAACGGCTGCTTTGGCTTTGACACAGCTGCTAGGCGGGTGCAACACTGCCGCCGCCGGCCTACGGGTGCTGTTTTTGAAGGACTCCATTCCGTCACAGCTGCTGAAGGATTTTCGTCAGCACTTAACTCAAAAAACGGCGCTAAATTTTGCGCCTCGGGCACAGCTAGCAGAATTGTACAGGCTGCTACAGCAGTGGCACGGCAAGTCTACCAAGCCCCAGTCTGACTCCCGGCCTGGATTCTCGTTTTCCCTCCCCTTCAGCTCTCCTCCCCCCACCGATCAAGCCGACCTAGTAACGCTAGGGGATAGCTGGCTAGCAGCGGCCATTCAGCAAAGACTGGTGCAGCCGCTGGCCGTAGAGCAACTGCCGGGTTGGGCGCAGTTGCCCGCTCAGTGGCAGGCATTAGTCCGGCGCGATCAAAGCGGCAATCTCGACCCCCAAGGTCAGATATGGGCTGCGCCTTACCGCTGGGGTACCTTGATGATTGCCTATCACAAAGAAAAATTTGACGCGCTCGGTTGGACACCCCAAGACTGGGCTGACCTGTGGCGACCAGAACTAAAGCAGCAGATTTCGTTGCCCGACAGTGCCAGAGCGGTAATTGGGCTGACCCTGAAACGGCTGGGTCGGTCGGTGAATAGCGAAAACCTAGAGGCGATCGCCACCCTGCAATCCGAACTAACGGCGCTTCAGCAGCAGGTCAAATTCTATAGCTCCGATGCGTACCTGCAACCGCTGATCCTCAAAGACACCTGGCTGGCCGTAGGCTGGTCTACCGATTTGCTGCCCGTGGTGGAGCGGAACCCGGCGCTGGCAGCGGTAGTGCCGGCCTCTGGCACTATCTTGTGGTCAGACCTGTGGGTGCGACCCGCTACGGCAGCTCAGGGCGCGGCTGGTGCCGCCAGCGCCGCCAGTGCCGCCAGTGCCCCCGCTAGTCCGGCTAATCAGGCGATCGCCTTGGCAGAGCAATGGATTGAGTTTTGCTGGAAACCTGAAGTAGCCACCAAACTATCGGTTCTGACCGCCGCTGCGTCGCCCATGGTGGCACTGAACCGAACGGGCCTGCCCGAGAGCTTAAAAACCAACGCGCTGCTATTGCCAGACCCCCAAATTTTACGCCAGAGCGAATTTTTGCTGCCCTTAGCGGCGGCTACGGCGACCCAGTACCAGCAGGTGTGGCAGACCCTGCGCCAGTCCGGGGGCGTCCGGTCAAACTAGTTCGCGCATCAGACGCCAGAAAAACGGTGCAGGCATTAACCACCGCATTGCCTGTTGCAGCATTAGCGGTGTCAAAATCGCAGATGTAGGCCGCTAGCAATTCACCTTGTGGATTAAAAACCCGCGAATTGTAGCCATAGTCAGCTGCAGATGTGCCCAAGTGGTTAACGAAGGTATAGCGTTCTACATAGGTATAGAGGCTCCATGCCTGCGCATTGACGACTAAATCCACGCGTTGGGGCGTGCCATCGCTGCCGGGGTAGGCCAGCCAATCGGTCAGTAGCGAGTCACCAAACTGGCTCTGTGCCCACCACAAACTGGGAATCGTGGGCCGTGTCTGGTTAGCCCGCCTAGACGTAACGACGGTCGGATCGGTGGGGATCGCACCAGGTTGCAGCAGGTTCAACTCTAGCGGCAATGCTAATGGCTCCGATACCAAGACTGCAACAGCCGGATTCGGAGGGTCTGCCGCCAAAGCAGGCTGGAACGCCACACAAATGCGGAACGCCACACAACAATTGACCAATAGGCTCAGCCCAAACAGCGATCGCCGCATCATAAAACATTACAAAAAACAAGTGTTGATCCAAATTTCCCCCGCAGGGTTTAAACCCTCTCTAACCCCTAACCCCCGTTCATCCTAGTCGATCCTCAATCTCTGCTGCACAATAAAGGCAGAGATTGATTTTGTCGATATTGATTGTAAAAGCCAGCATGACTTCCCTGCTCATTCACGCCCAAGACTTGTTAAGCGATCGCATTGCCCGCTATCGGACTCGCGTCGATTATTTATCCATCCGACTAGAAGAATCGGAAGGCACTGATATCTTGCTGCGCGGCGGCAACGTTGAAACCTTGAGCGAGGGCATTTCCATTGGCGGGCAGGTGCGCGCCTGCCACAAAGGCGGTTGGGGGTTTGCCAGCTTCAATCGGCTGACCAGCCTCACAGAATGCATTGAAGAGGCGATCGCGGCTGCCCACCTAGTCGGAGACGAAGAAACGCTGCTGGCCGCCGTAGCCGCCATTCACGATATTCAGCCCCTAAAGCTAGCAGGCACCGACCCGCGCCACATCTCTTTGGCACGTAAAAAAGATCTGTGTAGCCACTATGCCGAAATCCTGCGCAGCGTAGACGACCGGATTACCACTACCTCCGTCCGCTACGGCGATAGCATTCAGCACATGGTGCTGGCTACCTCCGATGGCATCTTGATTGAGCAATCGTGGGTAGATATGGAAATGCGATTTGCCGCCACCGCCCGCAACGGTGAAACGGTGCAGACGGGGCGCGAAACCACTGGTTCTCGCAACGCCTACGAAGACATGGAACAGCTCAATGGCCAAGTTCGCAGTGCCGCCCAACGCGCCGTCGATGCCTTGGCGCTGCCTCCTGTCAAAGGCAACACCTACACGGTTGTGATCGACCCAATTTTGACGGGTTTGTTTGTCCACGAAGCCTTTGGGCACCTGTCCGAAGCCGATATGACCTACGAAAACCCCGACCTGATGGAAGTGATGACCCTAGGGCGACAGTTTGGCTCCCCCGAGCTACAAATTTTTGACGGAGCCGCTCCCGATGGGCACCGAGGCAGCTATACCTACGACGACGAAGGCGTACCCGCCAGCACCACTCAACTCATCCGCGATGGCGTATTGGTCGGGCGACTGCACTCGCGTGAAACTGCTGGCAAACTCGGAGAAGCCGCCACTGGCAATGCCCGCTGCCTCAACTATCACTATCCTCCCTTAGTGCGGATGACCAACACCTGGATTGAACGGGGCACCACCCCTGTGGCCGATCTCATTAGCGGCCTAAATGAAGGCGTATATGCCTGCAACTGGCTGGGTGGCATGACCAATGGCGAAATGTTTACCTTCACCGCCGGAGAAGCCTGGATGATCCGCCACGGCAAACTGGCAGAACCCGTGCGCGATGTCACCCTATCTGGCAACGTGTTTACCACTCTAGGAGACATTGATGCAATCGGCGACGACTTCCTCTGGGATGAGTCGGGCGGGTGCGGCAAAGGTGGCCAAAGCGGCTTACCCGTTGGCTGCGCTGGTCCCAGTCTCCGCATTCGTAACGTCATCGTTGGCGGCGAAACGGAAGAGTTAGAAGGAGCAAGGGTGTAGTGCACTCTCTCCCGCTTTTTATTCCTCCTGTTCTCTCCCACATCCCACATCTCTCATCCCTCATCCTTTCTTACTATGTCTACCATTTCCGATATTTCTGTTGACACGATTGACGGTAAGGCCAAGCCTATTAGCGATTATGCTGGAAACGTTTTGTTAATTGTGAATGTGGCCTCTTACTGTGGCTACACGCCGCAATACAAAGGGCTGGAGCAGCTGAACCAAACGTACCGCGACCAAGGGCTACGGATTCTAGCATTTCCCTGCAACGATTTCGGAGCGCAGGAGCCGGGTAGCAATGCCCAAATCGCTGAGTTTTGCACCAAAAACTACGCGGTTTCCTTTGAGCTGTTCGATAAGATTCATGCCAAGGGTGCTGCCCAGCATCCGCTCTATGCTCGGTTGACGCAGGCGGTAGAGCCAGCAGAAGAGGTGTCATGGAATTTTGAAAAGTTTTTGGTGGCTAAAACAGGCGAGGTCGTCGCTCGGTTTCCCAGTGGGGCGCAGCCAGAGTCGCCCGAACTGATGGCCGCGATCGCCACAGAACTCGCAAAGTAGTAACAAATCCTGCCATTGCAAAACCCCGCCGTGTCTAACACGGCGGGGTTTTCGATACCTGGATTTGGACGCGGTTCAAAGCGGTAGAGCGGCACCTGGATCAGAACCGATCGGATTCTCTTGGTGTGCCTCCAGCTCCCGTTTGGTCGAGGAAAAGATTTTGAGAGGCGTCATTCTGATAGATGCAGCTAACCTTGACGTTGCCATCACCCCGTTCCACGTCAACCGTAAACCCAAAGGTATTG
>CASBQJ010000538.1 GCA_949127705.1 Synechococcales cyanobacterium PMM_0085 | reverse complement strand
GTGTTTCATCCCCCTGTTTGTAGCCTGTTAGGCGTCAGTTTTGAGGAAGTCTCCGAGATGTATGAGGTCAGCCATCTAGGCCATGTGTTGCAGCTGTTGCCGGAAAAAGCAATCTACATCGAACGTTTGCAAAGTTTATTGATCGCGGATGTTCATTTGGGTAAGTCTGAAACGTTTCAGGCGCTAGGAGTCCCGATTCCAAATCAGGTAAACCAGCAAACCTTAGAGCGGCTGCGATCGCTCTGCGTAAAATTTAATCCTAAAACGCTAATTATCTTAGGTGATTTATTTCACTCTCGGCGGGGTTTAGTCGATGAGGTGCTCGAAGGTTGGTCTAAATTTTGTCAGGAGACGTCTAGTCACATTCAGCTGATTGTGGGCAATCATGATCGCCACCTGATTTCAATGCTGAAGCATTGTGAAATGGAGTGCCATTCCACTCCGGTTCAGGTTCAAAATCTGCTTTTGAGTCATGAACCATCGCCGCAGGCCACTAGTTTAAATATTTGTGGGCATGTTCATCCCTGTTTTCGCATTCGCAGCAAATTGGATACTCTGCGCTTGCCGTGTTTTTATTTTGATCCGATGCAGAGGACGCTAACGCTGCCGTCTTTTGGTGAATTTACTGGGGGGCATGAGGTATCGCTAGAGCCAGGGGCGATCGCCTATGTGATTGCTGACAATGCCGTGATTCCGTTTGGCAGCCGTTAGTAGAGCCAGCGTAGCTCAGAGCCAGCGTAGCTCAGAGCCAACGTAGCTCAGAGCCAACGTAGCTCAGAGCCAACATAGATCCAACCACTATGGCTTTCGAGTTGCTGAGACAAATCGCTCAATCCCTGCTAGGTCTCGATGGATTTGAATCGCTTGATAGTGACCGTCAGTCTCTAATAACCCTGCCACTGCGATCGCCTGACCTGCCATTAACTCCACCAGCCAAAACCCGCCATTTTTTAGGTATATGGGGGCGCAGGCAACCAAATGACGCACACACACCAGCCCATCATCTCCCCCATCTAGCGCTAGATGCGGCTCATGGCGGCTCACTTCGGGCTGTAGGCCAGGGAGAATAGCAGTTGGAATGTAAGGTGGATTGGATACCATGCCGCTCAGGCTCTTCTGGAGTTGGGTGAGCGGCTGAAACCAAGAGCCAGAATAGCATTGGATCCGATTTGTGAAGCCAGCCATCTGGGCGTTTTGGCGCGCGATCGCCAGCGCGGCTTCACTGCAATCGACGGCGTGAACGGTGGCAGCTGGGAAAACCTCTGCTAACCCTAAGGCGATTGCCCCACTGCCTGTACCCAAGTCAGCCCAGTGACCGTGAGCTAAGTCGGTATGCTGAGCGGCGGCGATCGCCAGATCAATGATTAATTCTGTTTCGGGTCGGGGAATCAATACCGCTGGAGAAACCGCTAGCGTAAACGACCGCCAGTGCGCTAGACCAGCCAAATATTGGACAGGCACTCTCTGGTTAATCCGCTGCTGCCAGCGTAGTGTGAGTTGCTCTAGCGAGTAGGCGAGCGGAATCGTCGGCTGGGTTTTGAACGTTTCAAGCTTTAGCTGTAGCGGCTCTAACGCACTGACCGCTTGCAGCAGCCAATCTACTTCAGATGTGGCAATGGCGGCGGCGATCGCCTCGCGACGAGCCTGCTGCCGCCATTGCCAAAGGGCCTGTCCTGACGTGATCTGATTGCTCATAGGAGCAGCTTTTGAAGCCTGACGACTAGACCTTTGGCAAATTAGATGTTGTGGATGATTGGGCGTGGCAGGGGAAACTCTCACTCCCAATCATCTGCAAGCAGTTTACGGGGTTGGGGACGGACGGACAGCGGGAGGTTGGGCGGCTGGAGATGGTCTGGCGGCTGGAGACGGTCTGGCCGCTGGCGACTGTCCTGGACGCGGTTGTCCACCCGCAGCAGGCTGAAGCGTTCGAATAAAGTCTAACGTTTCGCGCGGTGGCACCAGCACAATGCGGTTTAGATCTTCGCTGTTTTCTTGTTGCAAAATCCCAATCAGGTTTTCCAAACTGGTCACCTGAATGCGGATTTGACTAGCCAATGTCGGTTCTTGCTGCGTCACGCGAGCCATCATTCCCTGTAAATCTTCTTGAGAGAAGAATATAGGAATTACGCGTTGCTCCCCCTGTTGAATGGTTAAATATCCACCCGTTTGAGTAGACTCTGCAAAAAATAGCGGAACCCCTTCAAAATCTTCTCCATTTCGCCCGTTGCGCTCTAGTACCGTGATGGCCGACTGCACCTGCTGACGCATGGGAACAAAGTAGAAATTTAAAGCCGTACTGTTGTTTGCATTGGCAACAGCCAGTTGATAAACCTCGGCCAGAGACACAGGCGTTACCCGGATGTTATTCGCCAGTTGAGGCTGTTGCGTTTTGAGATTGTCAAGAAACTGCTGGGCATCTTGCCGACTAATAAACACTCCAGTTACAGAAGTAGTCTCTGTTTGCCCTGCTTCGGGAGTGGCCACCAGGGGCGTTCCGTTGGCGTCGGTAATTGCAAATACGGGAACAGGGCGCAAGCGTTCAACGACCTGAGGCTCGGTCAACGCTAATGCTTGAGTCTGATCTGCTGCAAGTGATCCAAACCATAGTCCGCCGACCAAACTAGCCAGTGCTGCACTCCGTCGAATGAATGACTGCATAACTTCTCCTTGCTGAAGCGCAAAATTGAATTCTTTAGGGGGGTGGGATCAACCGCTGATTTTGCAGCGATTATAGGGTGACCACACGCAATAAAAATGATGCATCAACCCTCGCATGGGAAACAGATTCAGTTGGGTAATCTCAGTATTTCCTGTAAGACTGACATTTCCCTTCAGAACCGCTCCATTATTCCATAGATTGGCAAGTCCACATGGATTGGGTGTGACATGCCTAACTCTAATTGATGACTTTCTGTGTAGGACGCTAAATAGTTTGCTGCGTGCATGGTACCTGACGGATTGGGGGTAGCTCCTATACTAGATGACTTGATAAAAATATTACGGAGACTTAAGTGCTGCTATATCGCTGACCCATTCACAGCAAAAATGGTTCCATTCTCGCGACTTGATGGATAATTTTAGGATTACATCTGAGTAATTTTGCATCTGAGTAATTAAAATGAATCACTTAAATTTAGGAATATCTTACCGATTTCTCTCAAGGTTCCTCTGTCGAGGCGGGGCGATCGCCATTCTGCTTACGGCTGTGGCCTGTCAACCTGCCGCCAATGCCCCCGATAGCAGCCCTGATAGCAGCAGTCCTGCTACTTCAGGTGACCCCAATTCCAGCAGCGGTGGGCTGAAAATGGGTAGTCTCTTGCCAATCACTGGGGATCTGGCTCAGTACGGCAAACCGATGCAAGATAGCGTTGGCTTTTTAGTGGAAACCGTTAATGCCTGTGGCGGTGTTTTGGGTAAACCCATTGAGCTAATTTCTGAAGACGAAGAAACAGATCCGTCGGCAGGTGCTGCTGGCATGACTAAGTTAGCAGAAGTAGACCAGGTGGGCGGGGTCGTGGGTGCCGCTGCTAGTTCTGTATCTAGCGCCGCTGTTGATATTGCTGTGCGCAACCAGGTGGTGCAGATTTCTCCTGCCAGCACCAGCCCGGTATTTACCGATCGCGCTAAACGAGGCGAGTTTAACGGCTTCTGGCTGCGGACAGCTCCACCCGACACCTTTCAAGGAGATGCGCTGGCCCAATTAGTGAATCAAGAAGGCCGCAAAAAAGTCGCGATTCTGGCGGTCAACAATGATTATGGCAATGGCCTAATTCAATCGTTTATTCCGGCCTTCAAAGCGTTGGGAGGCACCATCGTCAACGAGTCTAACCCGACTCGCTACGCTCCCAAAGCGACTAGCTTTGATTCGGAAGTGGGTGCCGCATTTAGTGGCAGTCCTGATGCCGTATTGCTGATTGCCTATCCAGAAACAGGCAGCGTCATCCTCAAGGCCGCTCAAGAACAAGGGCTGCTGGGTGGCAAAACCAAGGTGATTATGACCGACGGCATGAAAACTGACAAACTAGCGGCATTAGTAGGTCAAACGGCCGATGGTAAATACATCACGACTGGCATGATTGGGACGGCCCCTAGTGCCGGAGGGCCAGGGAGTAAAGAATTTCGCGATCGCTACAAAGCCAAGTTCAACCGCGATCCTCAGGTCTATGACCCCAACAGTTGGGATGCCGCCGCGCTGCTAGCATTGGCAGCAGAAGCCGCTAAAGGCAGCACAGGCGCTCTGATTAAAAATAAAATCAGCGATGTGGCCAACGCCCCCGGAGCAGAGGTGAGCGATGTGTGTAAGGCATTGGCAATGATTCGTGAGGGTAAGGAAATTAACTATCAAGGAGCCAGCGGCACACTCGATTTGGATGCCCAAGGAGACGTGGTGGGCAGCTACGATGTATGGACTGTTTTAGACACCGGCACGATAGAGGTTAAATCTACTATTAGCGTGGGTGGGTCTTGAACGAGACGCCTCGGCTAAATCCAATCCCCATAGAGTAATCCCCACAGAGTAAAGGTTGAGGAACCGCAATCCCTCAACCTCTAATCTACCTATAGCTACATGTATTGAAATTTTCTCAACTCAAGTTTATTTACTTGCTGATACCAAACGCTGCTGCTTCTGAAATTGCAGATGCTGGATCAGGGTTTCAACCTCAGCTCGCAGGTGCAATAGCTCTAGCTGATGGGTTGTTTGATAGGGCAGCTTGCCTAAGTCAGATGCCGCAGATCCTGGAAGAGTAGATGTGCGATCGCCCTCTGGCAGAGTAGAGGTCAACGGGCTACCCACGATTTGAGAAGTCTGCAAATCAGACGCAGAAATTGGGATTAAAGTCTGACTAGTCATTTTTACTCACTTACACCACGAAAGTAATTGTAGCCTAGGGTTGGATCTCGATTGTATTGAAATTATCGATTTTCTTAACAGGTGACCTGTGGCAGTTTGATAATTGGCTAATTGTGGAGCGATTCTACCGTGCAGCATAGGCTAAATATAGAGTGAGCTAACCGCCTGCCGCTGCGTTCTTGAACCCATTTTCAGCAATCTGACACCAGAATCCTTGCAAACACAGGGTAAACTTAAGATCCTAGACTGTTCACGCCCCGCTGATTGCAACTGCGGGATGCCGCTCTAATCCCTTGCAGCGAAATTGTAAAACTGCCGTGACTCTGACTTCTAACAATCCCCTCGTTTTAGAGGCAATCTCGAATCCGATCGCCACCCCTGCTGCTGGTCTTAACCAATGGAAAGGGTTGATTGAAACCTATCGGGCCTATCTGCCTGTTACAGCGCAAACGCCCGTGGTGACCCTATTGGAGGGAAATACACCTTTGATCCCAGCTCCGGCGATCGCCGCGCAAGTCGGTCGAGGTGTCCGCGTATTGCTCAAATATGACGGCTTAAACCCAACCGGGAGCTTCAAAGACCGGGGTATGACGATGGCTATTTCTAAGGCCAAAGAAGCGGGAGCCAAGGCCGTAATTTGCGCCAGTACCGGCAATACTTCGGCAGCGGCGGCGGCCTATGCGCGGCGCGGCGGGTTGCGGCCATTTGTATTAATTCCCGATGGCTATGTGGCGGTCGGTAAGCTGGCGCAAGCGCTGTTGTATGGGGCTGAGGTGCTGGCGATTAAAGGCAACTTTGACCGAGCCCTAGCAATTGTGCGGCAGATGGCAGAGCATTACCCGATTACGCTGGTAAATTCGGTCAATCCTTATCGGCTAGAAGGTCAAAAAACAGCCGCGTTTGAAATTGTCGATGTGTTGGGTACGGCTCCCGATTGGCTCTGCATTCCCGTTGGCAATGCCGGAAATGTGACGGCCTACTGGATGGGCTTTTGCCAATATCATCAAGATGGCAAGTGCGATCGCCTGCCTCGCATGATGGGCTTTCAGGCCGCAGGCGCTGCGCCATTGGTCACCGGGCTGCCCATTGAACATCCTGAAACCTTGGCAACCGCCATCCGCATCGGCAACCCTGCCAGTTGGGACAAGGCC
>CASBQJ010000537.1 GCA_949127705.1 Synechococcales cyanobacterium PMM_0085 | reverse complement strand
ATTCCCCGGTCGTTTTGACGGACACATGACCACCCAGACCGCTGATAAACGATTGCGGCAGGTGTGTGATTACCTGGGTCTGGAGGGTGTTACCATGCCCCTACGGAATGTGTCGCATCCTCCCTGCATTTGACCGTCTAATTCAAAACTCAAAACTTGTTGAATTCTCATGCCTCAATATTCCTGGCAATCGATCAGCAACGTCTACCCTTGAGTTTTTGCGTCTATCCCTTAGGTTTTTGAACGGTGGCAATGTGCAGCTCTTTCAGCTGTTTGTCGTCAACGGCCGATGGAGCATTGGTGAGGAGGCAGCGAGCCTGCTGGGTTTTGGGGAAGGCGATCGCATCTCGAATCGAGTCTTCGCCTGCTAGCAGCATCACCAAGCGGTCAATCCCGTAGGCAATGCCGCCGTGGGGCGGGGTGCCATACTCAAACGCCTCCAGCAAGAAGCCAAACTTATCGCGGGTTTCTGCTGCCGACAGGCCAATTAGTTCAAACACCTGTTGCTGGAGTTCGGGTTGGTAAATCCGAATGCTGCCGCCCCCGGCTTCAAACCCGTTGAATACAATGTCGTGGGTCAGGGCCCGGGCTGTCTTTAGATCCTCCATGTCATCGGGATGGGGTGCGGTGAACGGATGGTGCAGCGGGTCGAGCCGTTTCTCGTCGGCATTCCACTCAAACATGGGAAAATCTACCACCCACAGCAGGTTGAGCTGGTCGGGATCAATCAGCCCCAGTTCTTTGCCGACGACTTGACGCAGCCGATCGAGGGTTTTGTTGGCTGTGGCCGTATCGCCTGCCGCAAACAGCAATAGGTGTCCTGCTTCTGCCCCCGTCCGGCTTAGAATCTCCGCCTTTTGCTGGGCTGTCAGGTTGTCTTTAATCGCGCCAATCGTGTCAATTTCGCCGCCCTCGCGCACCCGAATGTAGGCCAGACCCCTGGCTCCTGCTGCTGCTGCCTCGTTAAACAAATCGCCACCGGGCTTAATCCGCACATTAGAAATCGCCTCGTTGCCGCCTGGAATCGGCAGAATTTTGACGATGCCGCCTTTACTCACCGCATCGGCAAACACCTTAAAGCCAGAACCCTGCACAATGTCGGACACATTTACCAGCTCTAGGCCAAAGCGGGTGTCGGGTTTGTCGCTGCCGTAGCGATCCATCGCCTCGGCGTAGGTGAGGCGCGGGAACGGACGGGGCAGGTCAACGCCTTTGATCGTTTTGATCAAGTGGCAGATTAAGCCTTCATTCAGGTCGAGGATTTCGTCCTGGGTCATGAAGCTCATCTCCATGTCCAACTGGGTAAATTCGGGCTGGCGATCGGCACGCAGGTCTTCATCGCGGAAGCAGCGGGCAATTTGGTAGTAGCGATCGACTCCGGCTACCATCAGAATTTGCTTAAACAGCTGGGGTGACTGAGGTAGCGCAAAAAAGTCGCCGGGATGGACGCGGCTGGGCACCAGGTAATCTCGCGCGCCTTCAGGGGTGGAACGATTGAGAATGGGCGTTTCGACTTCGGTAAACTGGTGCTCGTCCTCTAAGTAGCGGCGCAGGGTTTTGACGACCTGGTGCCGCAGTTGCAGGTTGCGGCTCATCCGCTCTCGTCGCAGGTCTAGATAGCGATATTTGAGCCGCAGGTCTTCGCGTACGGTTTCTGTTTCGCTGGTAGATACCTGAAACGGCAGCGGTTTGCGGACGGCGTTGAGTAGCTCAATCTGGTCGGCGTAGATTTCGACCTCGCCAGTGGCCAGCTTGGGGTTGAGCGATTCGGGCGGACGCTGGGTGACGCGCCCTGTGATCCGCACTACATACTCATTGCGCAGGTCGTCAGCGGCTGGGTATGAGGTGGGGGTGCGTTCTGGATCGCTGACAATTTGGGAAACCCCGGTGCGATCGCGCAGATCTACAAAGATCACCCCGCCATGATCTCGCCGCCGATCGACCCAACCGCAGAGGGTGACGGTTTCGCCAACGTGCTCGGCTCGAAGTTGACCGCAGTAGTGGGTGCGCATGGGGGGATAGGGATGAAGGATGAAGGATGTTCACTGGGGAGCTTGAATAGGACAGTTGAGCCTATCGTGTGTCTGTGATCTACAGGCAGCAGTGAAAACCTTTTCATTATCCAGCATCGTTGTCAGCAATTCCACTAAATCCAATCAAACCTGTAAATGGGTGGTGCGATCGCATCTACATAATGCCTAAATGCCTACCCCGATACCCAACCCAGTGCCCAGGTTGTTGCGATCGCGGTTCAGCGCGGTTCAGCGATCGCCACTTGCTTACAATCAGTGGTAATCATCAAGGTTGTGATTTAGCAATGTTTAGAGGTCGAAGTTCCGAGCAAAAAGGCTAAAGAGGGCAGTTGTGCCGGCGATCGCTTCACCTACCATCAACGGATCATCGGGTTATGAGGGGATACATTTTGGCGGGATGAAGCATTTGTAGCGAGATGTAGGAACGGGGCGCGAGATCTCGGTGCAAATGCTTCATCCCTACAGCATGTGGCATTTGGCACCGCGATCGCCCACCCTGCGTTTTTAAATCGAATTAGCTGCCCTGTAAGCGTCAAGGCCATTCAGCGACTGAACTGATTCAAGTACTCCATTACTAGCCGTTGCAGCGCATAGCCCGATGTAGTCGCTTCAATTAGCGCTCGTCGCATCAGCGATCGCAGTACCTGCATCAGTTCCGCTTCAGGCATCTGTGGCGTTAGCGCCCTAAGCTCAGATGGCTTCTCTGTCGCGATCGCATCAACCTGCATCAGTTCCGCTTCAGGTATCTGTGGCGTTAGCGCCCTAAGCTCAGAT
>CASBQJ010000536.1 GCA_949127705.1 Synechococcales cyanobacterium PMM_0085 | reverse complement strand
TTACCGCGCACCGACTCAGCCGTAATTTCACCACTCTTAAAATCAGGATTGAAGCGGTAAATCACGGCGCGGTCAACATTCAGCACTTGACGCATTCCTTCAACTGACGTGCGGAGGATGGTGTCAAAATCTAAGGTTTGCCGAATATTTGAGGTTAGCTCTGTCACCAAGTGGTTACGGTTGACCGTCTCAGATTGCTCCATTTGCAGCAGCTGCATCTGCGCTACAAGTTGGTTAATCGCATTGCCCACTAAGGCAAATTCATCATTGCCTTGAACCACTAAGCGGCTGTCTAGTTTGCCCGCAGAAACCTGTTGCAGCATTTGGGTGGTCTTTAGCAGCGATCGCGTGGCTCGGTTAGCCAACAACGCCGCTATCGTACCCGCCAGCACCACCGCTAGCCCACCCCCGATTAAAAATTGCAGCAGCAGCGCTTGCTGCGAGGCAAAGGCCGTACTGGCATCGGTGGTGGCTACAACTCCCCACTTCAAGTCAGGCAAGCCTTCCCGTGGCAATATCGGCGCATAGCTGACCAAGCTGGGTTGCTGGCTCAGCGGATCTTTAATCACGGCTGTGCTGCCCGTTGCCCGAGACCACTCTAGTTGAGGGAAGTTGGTGCGCGCCAGCTGACCCAGGGACTCGACTGGCTCGGCAATAAAAAACTTACCCGTGGCATCAAACACTTGATACTGATCGGTTTGATTTCCAGAGGCTTGCAGTCGCGACTCTAGAACACTGACAGGAAGACTGGTTCGCACAACTCCAATCACCGTTTGAGAATTAGCCCGCCGCACTGGAGCCAGCAAATAAATTTTAGCGGTGCCATCAGAACCTTGAACCGGTTGGGTAACGATGGGTTCTTGAGCTTGTAATGCTTGCTGAAACGATTGATTATCTTTTTGGTTGGGTAATGAGCCTTGTCCTGTTTGTAAAATAGGGCTGCCATTCACATTGAAAACAGCAATATTGTCGTAGACCTGATAGGTTGCCAGCAGCTGTTTGAGCATTGTTTGCTGGGCAGCAACGCTGGTGCCCCCTGGCAACGGCGGATTGGTCAACATCGGCAGGCTAGATAAGGCTTGAATGTCGTTGCGCCGTTCAGCCATAAATTGAGCTAAACCGGACGCTATTCCTTGGGTACTTTGCTGGGAAGACTCAGAAGTCTGCTGAGTGAGTGAGTGATTGGCATTGGCATAGATCATGCCGCCGGTGGCAAGCAGAGGCAGGGTAGCCAGTGCGATCGCAGACAGCGTGGTTTTAGAGAAACCGCTCAATGGTTTATCGGTTGTGGAGCCAGCTGAACCTACAGCGGCCATCCCCGCATACGTTTCAACGGGTAATGTGATCTCGCCAGCATAATGGTTGGTAGATGCTGTAGGGTCTGGGCGGTCGTGATTGTCAAAATTTTTGGCACCATCAATCCGAGTCACCATAAAGCAAGTCCTTTCAGGGAATAGGGTGAGAAGAAAAATAAAGCAAGTTAGCCGTCGTTAACTCAAGGCATTAGTTCATAAATAAATCGATAATCAGTCGGCCTCTGGCTGAAGCAGCCTACTCACCGTGCAACAGTGGCGAGTGGGCGATCGCTAGAGCATCTAAAATCAGCACAACCCCTTGAGGCTGCACCCAACACCCCTGCAAATAAGGCAAGAGTGACTGAGAGACTGGACCCGGTGTAGGCTGAACGGCATCAGATGGAATCCAGGTAATTTCTTCAACATGCTGGATGGCCAAACCCAGCGGGATATTGCCCACCTGCACCACCACCACACTGTGCTGCTGGACATTGGCTTGAAGGGCACCCAAGCCTAGCATCCGAGCCAAGTCAATTACCCACAATACACGGCTCCGCCGGTTCGTTAATCCCAATAAACACGCGGGCTTATTCGGCATTGGGGTCAGTCGGCGAATGGGTAACACCATCACTTCTTGCACATGATGCATGACCAACGCCGCAAACGATTGAGAGCCAACTTGAACTTTCAGATAGGGTTCCCCGAGCGTCTTTTGGCTGCGGCCAGAATGGGGTGCTAATGCAGATGAATTCATAGGGTTACCCAACTGTAATTGACTTGACAACCTGCAGCAGTTCTTCGCGAGTAAAGGGTTTGGTGATATAGGCGTCAGCACCCTGTCGTGTAGCCCACAGGCGATCGATTTCCTGATTCTTAGACGTACAGATAATAATAGGCACCTGTCCGGTTATGGGATGTTTTTTAAGGCTGCGGCAGAGTTCAAACCCGCTCATACCCGGCATCACCACATCTGTAATAATCACATCTGGCTTTTGTTCAATTATCTTAGCCAATGCCTCTTTAGCGCTGACAGCACTGATCACAGAGTAACCACTCTCCTGTAAGTAGTAGCTGATTAACTTCATTTCAGAAGGGGTATCATCCACGACCAAAATGGTCGTCATTAGCGTGATGCTCATTGTTTAGTTTCCTCAGACTAAGACTATAAATTCTCTATCATGGAAAGGCAGGCGGCATAGCTCCACAATTTAGCGGCACCGTTATGGCTAAATTGCTTTTTCAAGCTGTTGGCAATGATGATTTGGCTAGCTTAGCCAGTTCAAATCACTAACTCAGATGCTTGAAGACAGTCTTCAACAAATCTGACTGGGTAAATGGCTTAGTCAGATAGCTTGATGCCCCTGCGAGTTTTGCTTTTGCCCGATCGATGAACCCTGTATTACCCGTGACCATAACTACGGGCACAGCTTTGAAACTAGGATGCCGCCGCAGCAAAGAGCATAGCTCATAGCCATCTAAGTTGGGCATCGTCACATCTAGCAAAATCAGATCAGGTTTACTCCGCACGATTTGCATCAGCGCTTTGACCGGATCGTTGATCATGACAACCGAAAAAATAGAGTCATCTAAAAAAGCATCAATTGATTTTAGAACGGTTTGGCTATCGTCAATGCAGACAACCGTGTAGTTCTGCTTAGACAGTTTGACCGAACTGGGCGGGGTAGATGATGCGTTAAAGGGCTTAACTGGGGGCGTAGACTCAGCGGCGGCAGGCGTGAACGTATTCGGGAATGATCGCCTCCGCTCCGGCTGGGTTGGGTTAAAGTTTGTAGTCGCTGGGGGGGGACTGCTGCGTTCCTGGGGCTGCCGTTGCTGTAAACGCTGCTGACAAGATTCTACTAGATGACGCAAGTCAATCCGGCAAAATGTATGCCATTGATCAAATCGTTCTTTTTCAAGCAGTTCATAGCTGCCGTTCTTAATCAGCAAAAACCCTTCAATTACCTCCTTGGCGATCGCATCAATTAGATTAGGCGTCTGCTCAGCGGCTAGATACTGTTGATCAATCAGCCAGTAAATGGCCTGATAATCAGATGTAAATTCATACTGATAGGTGGGATTATTCTCAAATAGCAGTCGCAGCTGCACTCTTACAGCGCTAACTAAACTAGGCAGCTGACGGCTAATTTGATTTAAATGGCGATCTAGCCGTGCAAACGGATCAATCGAGTTAGAGGCATAGACCAGATCGCCATCCTCCAAGTAAATTGACCACGTTGTAGAACCGTCTACAACCCTTAAACAGCCGGTGGCTTTACGGCTTTTGAGCTGAGCCAACAGGTTAAGCGGATATAGCCGTTGGGGGAACCGATAGCTCGCGACCGAAGTAGTATTCATTGTCATCTACTTGACTCAAATCTCAACTGTTTACAATGCTCACAAATGGCTCGCGGCGACATTGCTTTAAGCGATCGCTCATGGCTGCTAGAAGGCTCACCACAATCATGAAAGATCGGCTCAATCACTCAACATTAAGAACTCGGGCTACATCAATTAGCGTTAGCAACTATGCTAGGCCAATTCAACGGTGATCAATCAATGTAGCCAAGACGGCAGAGGGTAGAGCAAAACACCAAGTAGACAATTTGGCTGAAGAGAAATCTGTTTTTCAGCCAAATAGCTGATTCATACCAATAGATTAACAGACGAGGTGGTGCAAGTTGGTAAAAATCTAGTGAAGATGATATAAAAACGCAAACAGCCTAATTGAGCGATCGCAAAAGTTGGCGAATTTTATCGACTTGCTGCGAATCTAGCGAGGTTGGGAAACTCATCTCGATCATAAGGCGATCGCCAAACTCAGATAACAGCTCGATATGCTTAATTTCGGCAATCAAACTTTGCGGAGAGGGGTCCTGGGGCTGGCGCAATACCAACAAACTCAGCGTAGATTGGGAGTCCTGCAACTCGTTTAACATATCAACATCATTCGTTTCCAATTCTAAGCGCAAATCACGCAGGCCAAGCTCCGTAATCGTTGCGGCACAAGAGCCATCTCCCCAATCGTCGCAAAATAGGTAAGCCATGGCCTGAACCTGTTTGCGAACGTTGACTCTCGCGGCTGGACGAAACTCACGAAAGACCCGATTCATGCTGGCAGCAATAAACTTAAAAGAGCTAATTGGATTATCTATTTCTTGCCGCTTTTGAGAATACCACTCCTTTACATCTGAGTAGATTACTAATACCAGATCATCGATTTGAGTTCTATTCAAATTGGTGAAATTTACTGCAATTTGCACCTGCAAGGCGCTATTCGCGTTAGCTCGCATCACCTGCGCATCAAGCAACACGCGAGCGCCATAGTCACCGACTAGCTCTACCCGCACTTCATCAGGGATATTAGGCCACTCATCAAACAAAATCAGTGCCCCTGATTCACTGACGTTGGTCGTTACCCCCGTCCAGGTTTGGCTACCGCTATGAAGCATCGCCGTTAGCTGGCGCGGTAGGCGGTGCCCGCTCCGGAGCTGAGGTTGCTCAAAAGCAACCAAACAGGCTGCTAAGAGCAAGAATAAATTAAACACATTCCACAAGGCGTTAATTAAAACCGCTTGCATATCTTGGGGACTAATCAGCAGCCAAAAGGGAATCGTTAATAATGATGCCGCTGCCACAATGCTGAGATACACCAGATAGCGCACACTGTCAAAATCAAAGCTGCGCTCAGTCACCGTTAATCCCTTATCCGTCACATTAAATGAACCCAGCTTAGGATCAATTAAGGCTAACAGTGTGACAATTCCAGCCTGAAATGACATGGCAAATTCATAGATCTCATTCCAAAACGAGAACCGCACATGCTTATAGGGAATATGATTAGTCTGCATGGAGAGCAAAATATGCGGCAGCGCATAAAACAAGGTTTCAATCCCTAACCCTCCCACCGACGAAATGCCCAGCAGCATGTAGACGATTGGCGCAATCACATACATCAGGCGCGGAAAGCCAAAAAAGAAGTGAGACGTAGCGCTGAAATAGCACAGACGCTGCGGAATGCTGAGGTTTAACTTACGGTTGAATAAAGGATTTTCGATCCGCAGAATCTGAGCCATCCCCCGCGCCCAGCGCACCTGCTGGCCTACGTAAGACGAAAACTTTTCGGGAGCCAGCCCAGCTACCATGATTTTGTCGTAATAGACCGATTCGTAGCCCAGTGAGTGCAGGCGCAGCGCTGTATGGCAATCTTCCGTGACGGTTTCGGTGGCAATGCCGCCCACTTGCAGCACATATTCACGACGAACGATCGCGGCTGACCCGCAAAAAAAGGCAGCATTCCAGTTATCGTTACCTTTTTGTAGAACTTTATAGAACAGTTCGTTGCCCACCGGGATCAGACCGCCCGTCAGCAAGTTGCGCTCAAACGGATCAGGGTTATAAAACCAGTGCGGGGTCTGCACTAGAGCCACCTTAGGCTTGGTAAAAAAGCCAACGGTTTCTTGCAGAATACAGCGCGCCGGAATGTGGTCACAGTCCAGAATTAGCACCAGATCGCCTGCTGTTTTTGCCAAAGCCGTGTTGATATTGCCTGCTTTGGCATGGTCATTATTGTCTCGCACCATCATGGTAATACCCGTCTCATCACACATCGCTTGCAGTTCGATGCGTCGCTCTGGATATTTACGGCCATCGTCTAAGACATAGACACATTTTTTATCAGCCGGATAATCAATTGCGATCGCCGCTAACACAGTTTTACGAACGATTTCGATATCTTCGTTATAGGTCGGAATGTAGACATCGACGCTGGGCCATTGGGCTTGGGGAATAGGCGACAAATCAATCGACTTGCGTTCGCGAATGCGGATGGTTTGAAAGTAGGCAAAGAACAAAGTGGCGATCGCATACATTTCAGCCGCATAGAGCAGCATGCAGAAAAAGGCATTCAGCCAGGTATCGAGCGATAGCGTATTAAACGTGCGGTAGTATAAATAGCGCAGGGTTGTGAGCACACTCAGGGTAATCAGCACCAGGTGCAGTTGTTCACTGGTTGCGGTGTCATTTTGCTGCTCTTCTAGGCGCAGCAGCCAGTTGCCAATCCCGATGAAGAGGAGCGCAACTAGCCCTTGTTGCCAGATCGCTGGCCTGAGGGTCAGCAATGGAGCCGATAGCCACATCAAAGCCCCCAGCAGGAGCAAAGAAACATACGGGTGCCGTTTTAAAATCTGGTCAAAAAAAAGCGGCAGCCGATTTAATAGCCCCATGAGCGACTGAGCCGGCAGGGTCGGCAACTTGATTTTAGCTGGGCTAAGAGCAGGCGATAGTCGAACCATTTATTTCTCCTGGGACTGCTCTTGGGACACGTAGCGATTGAGCCAAGCCTGGGCAACTCCGTAGATCAGCAGCACAATGACCACGGTGCCTGGAATCAAGATCAGCCAGTTACCGCCCAGGCGTTGGATCAGGCGATCGTGCCAATTCACCTCACTCAATACCTGATGTTGCTCTGCCTGCTGAAGAAACTCTAGGGTGTAGGTGTTAGAACCCTGCGGTGAAAAGGCATCTTGGTTGGCATTCATCAAGACGGTATCGTCATGTAACTGATAAAACAGTGAGTCTTGAGCAAACAAATCTTGGAGCTGTGTGATCCCAGCATCCGATTGACCCGTCAACATCAGCAAGACGCGATCGCCATTCCACGGAGACACGATGGCTTTCACCACTCCCTCCCCATCGGGCAAGGTTCGCACATTGGTCGCGTCACGCTGCCGACCTAACAAGGTTTGTAGATTAAAGCCAGTGGCCTTAACGGCCTCAGGTAATGGAAACTGCGATCGCTGGCCAATGGCAACTAAATGATGCGAGCTGCGGATTTGGGTCGGCAGTTGTTCAGCTCGATACACATTCAGCTTCACAGATTCAGCTCGGCTCAGCCGTCCCATCCGCTCACTAAATTCCAGCAGCAGCAGCAGTTCGGCGCGGCTAGGAGTTTGGGGCAGAACGATCGCCGTCTGCGATAAATCTTGAGGTGCCGTAAAGGGATAGCCCACCTGCAACAGTTTCAAGTCAGGCACTCTGGCTCCTTGATCCCGCTTCAAATCAAACTGCGTATCGGCATGAACCGTGCCCCACAGCTGTTGATCGACCGCTCGATTACAGGAACGGCGTTCTCGCGGATCGAGCTGAAACCGCACCTGAATTTTGGAATTGGGCTTGATTTTATCAGCAGGCAGATCCACCTTAAATGTGCCCCGAGTGACCCCATCGACAGCATCTAGCTTGCGACCTGCCAACGGTAGCCCATCTAGCTGCACTTCTAACAGCGACGTCAGCGGATTCAGCTGGGGACCATAGCTGTAGTGTAAATTCAGCACATTGCCAATCAAAAACCGATCATCGGGCAAGGCCCGAAAATCAAACTCAATGGGCGGTGCATCTGCGCCTCGGGTGGTAATGTCTTGAAACGGTTCATGACCTTGGGTTTGCAAATCTTTGAGTTGAAACTGATCTGGCATGGGCAAATATCCCGGCCAGTCGCGTAAGGGCGGTGCCGGGACATCAGATAGCTGCTTAACCAATAGGGTTTGCCCTGTACCAATTTGGCGATCGCGGGGCTGCAACAAAAACTGCACGGCTTTGTTCACCGCAGCCGGCGTGTTGCCCGTCGCCACCAGTACCACTCCGGTTTGATCGGCAGTCGTCGTTAACATCAGCACACCCACGTCATCGGCAATGGGCTTTTTCGTTTCATCCAGCCACCGATCTTGTTGCAGCGTCAGAGGCAACTTGAGGGATTGCAAACCGGGCTGCATTTTAGGTGTCCCAATCACCACTAATCGTTCACCCGGCTTCACCGCAGCAGTTGCATCAACCAAGCGCATGTCGATCGGGCGAAACTGAGCTAAGCGCCCTAATCCGGTTTGAAAGCGGGCTATTGCCGTTAACCAGGCTTCATCGGTGGATTTGGGCAATAGGTAAGCAATTTCGTTGGGGTTGAGACTCAATTCATCAAACAGCGGATAGGGATAGCGGCTGAAATTGAGCTGAATGGGCTTGGGGACAAAGTCAAATACTAATTTGGAATCGGGTAGGATCTCCGTCCACAGCGATGGATCGAACGGATCTTGCGTGCAGGTCGGTGAGTTATTTTGCAGTGCCGCAATCACGACTTCGTTGTTATCTCGCAGTGCGCTAGCAGGCACCTGATACACTGCTGTGCCAATCTCACCTTCTTTTTTGTTCATCGGCACACTGCCAACGCTCACGCCATTAATCAGCACCGTCAGGTTAGAGCGGGTGGCGTAGAGTGCAGGCGAATGGCGAAATCGCAGTAAGACTTGGACGTTTTTGGCTTCCCAATTGCGCGGTCGAGTAAACCGCAAGCGGGCTTCATCGTAAATGCCGCGCAGCTGCAATCGGGTGCCCACAATTGGACTGCGGTTAAATTCTAGAATGTATTTTCCTGCCGCCAGCGGCTTCACGTCTAGCGTCGCTACATTTTTCTGATCGGCATTGGCGGGCGTTAGGGGCTGGTCGGGGATGGGTTCAGTCGGAATAGCGTTTTGGCGGTAGTCGGGTAGCTCGGTTTGAGCCAACGCGACCCAGGGGGTGAGCAGCGGCAACCCACCGATCAACAGCAGCAGGAGTGAGGCAGAACAGCGAGACCAGCGGCGTTGTTCTGCTCTCGGTCGTGTCGATTTTGGGATTTCAACGGGCAGGTGCTGTCGCATGGGTAGATATCGAGTAAGGAACTGTAGAACGTCAGGCAATTTCAATCAATTTGAATCACTAAAATTCAAGGTTCAGCATCGAATTAATACCGTTCCCAATAGGGCTGGAGTCCACGCCGCCGCAGGAAATTGAGTTCTACTTCTTGGACGCGATCGCCCACCACAGGGTTGGTAATGCCTTGGGCGTCCTGGGACTGCTGCACCTGCTGAAGCTGGCGTAACCCGCTTTGGGGCAGGTCTTGGGCTAGATATAGCTCGGCCAACACGCGCTGCGTTTCTAGATCATTGGGTTTGAGCGTCAGCACGCGCTTATACAGCACAGCCGCCGCATCGTATTGCTTTCGCTGAAACTTCACGCCTGCTAAGGCCGATAGGGCATCGGTGTTGTCGGGCTGCTGCTGCAAAATCGCAGCATAAGACTGATCGGCCAGCGCCAAATCGCCCAATGCCTGCGCCAGTTCGCCTTGCACGAAGTAGCCCGCAATGCTGCCGCGATCGCCGGCGACGACTTGTTCCATCCGCGATCGCGCCGCCTCGGGGTCGCGTTGGGCGATCACCTGAATTAAGCGGCGCTCCACCGCCAGGTTGGCCGGAGCCAGTTCTAGCAAACTCAGATACAGGGGTTCCCGCTCGGGGTCAGCGGGCAAGGCTCCAACCAAACTGAGGAGTTCGAGATCGGCAGGCAGCGGCGATTGCTGACTCAGCCACTGGTTCAATTCTTGGATAGCTGCCGCATCTGAGATTTGGTTTAGCTGATATCGCAGATTGAGATAGCCAATTTGAGACCGGGCATTGTCGGGTTCGCGAGCTAGGAGTGCCTGATAAAGCGGCAGAACCTCCGCCAGTTTTCCCTGCTCGCGCCGCACATTGGCCAAGCCAAACAAGGCATCTTGCTGGATGTTCACCGCCAGGTTTTGGGCAATCACGGCTTCATAGCGTTGGGCACTCCTGTCTAGGTTAGAGTCGCGCCGATCTACGTCTGCCAACATCAGTTCGGCTCCCCCATCTCGCTGCCCAAAGGACGTGGCTTGATAGGCGGCTAGGGCTTGGCGAGCGTCAGCTAAATTGCCCTGCTGCATGTAAATCTGAGCGACGCGGAAGTTTAAGAACGGCGCGTCTACCTCCGATTGCAGCAGCGCTTGATAAATCGGCAATAGGTCTGCTAGAGGCGGGTCGAGTTGAGTCAGCGCGATCGCCACGGCCTGTTGCTCAATCACCGAGTCGGGTAGCGGTTGCAGTGTAGCCTGTAGCTGCTGCTGTAGCGCTGTGGTGCTCAGGCTGCCGAGCTGCCGTTCCAGCACCAGGCGCTTGACAATCAGGC
>CASBQJ010000535.1 GCA_949127705.1 Synechococcales cyanobacterium PMM_0085 | reverse complement strand
TCACCATAGCCCTATTCATGAGCCATCACGCATGAGCCATCAAGCATGAGCCGTCGATGTATGGCTGATCTGGGCTTAAGCAATTTAAGCGGGTTGCTATAGCTTAAACAGCTTCAACGGTCATTTAGTATGGATTTAGGCATGGGTTCAGAGCTGATGCTACGTCGGACTTCCTATAAATTTTCAGTTAATGTTGGATCAATTGCTCGATTTATCGCCCAATTTTGGAACAGATACGCTGGCGTTGCTGCCAGTGCTGATAGTGCTAGAAGCGGTGCTATCGGCTGACAATGCGATCGCCCTAGCGGCGATCGCCCAAGGGCTAGATGGCGCTAAGATGCAGCGCAATGCGCTCAACTTGGGGCTGGTCGTTGCGTTTGTGCTGCGGATCATTTTGATCTTAACGGCAACGTGGGTGGTCAAATACTGGCAGTTTGAGTTGGCAGGTGCCGTCTACCTGCTGTGGTTAGTCTTCCAATATTTCACCTCAGATGCAGAAGAAACCGCCGGAGTAGAACACCATCACGGCCCGCGCTTTGCGTCGCTGTGGCAAGCAATTCCAGTGATTGCCCTCACCGATCTAGCCTTTTCGCTCGATAGCGTCACGACGGCGATCGCGATCTCTTCAGAAATTTGGCTGGTAGTTGTAGCCGGATTCATCGGTATTTTGGCGCTGCGACTAATGGCAGGGCTTTTTATTCGCTGGCTTGATGAATACACCCATTTAGAAGATGCTGGCTATGTCACCGTCGCATTTGTGGGTTTGCGGCTGCTGCTAAAAGTCTTCAATGACAGCCTGGTGCCGCCGCAATGGGTCATGATTGTCCTAATCGCGGTGCTGTTTATCTGGGGCTTCTCCAAGCGCAATGAACCAAAGCCCGCTGCTGACGTGGAGCCTATAGAATCTGCTGCATTAGAGGTAGTTCCTACCCAGCCGATTCCAGAACCAAGTAACGACCAAAAAGAAACCCAAGGAGCCTCTATAGATTAGTAGAGACGCGATTCATCGCGTCTCCATTGATTCATCGCGTCTCTACAGATACCTAGGATATCTACATGACAGATACCTAAGATATCTACATGATCTTAATCACCCGAGACGGTTACTCGTGAATCCAAGGCATCACAGTAGGCGTCCAGCTGACTAACTCATCAGCCTTAAACCATAGCCCCATCTCATACTCAGCGGTTTCTGGGGCATCAGAGCCGTGAATTAGGTTGCGGCCAATATTCACACCCAAGTCGCCCCGAATGGTGCCGGGTTCTGAGGTGAGGGGGTTGGTTGCACCAATGAGCTTACGCGCAGAGGCAATGACGCCTTCTCCTTGCCAAACCATGGCTACCACAGGCCCGGAGGTGATGAAATCCACCAGACTGCCGAAGAAGGGACGTTCTTTGTGGACGCCGTAGTGCTGTTCTGCCAGTTCTCGGCTGGCGATCAGGAATTTCAACCCGACGAGGGTGAAGCCTTTGGTTTCAAACCGACGGATGATTTCGCTTACCAGCCCGCGCTGGACGCCATCGGGCTTAATTGCGATAAAGGTGCGTTCCACGATTGTTGCTCCTAACTACTGAGTTCAAATGAGTTCAAATGAGTTCAAAATTGATTGAACGGACGCCGATTTAAGGCTAGACGTTTGGAGTTGATCACCCCCACGCAAGTCTACGACACCTGCTATAGATTCCAAGCGCCTTTTCCATGGTCAGAAAAATGTGAGCGTTTGTAAAGTGCGGTGATGATGTTGCCAGGGGATCGAGCTAGAGCCTGAGGGGCTATTTTCAGCAATGCGATCTCGTATGATTATGATGGAGAAACGCCTGATCGCCCTGCACTTCACTCCTATGGCCGCATTAATCTCTAGATGGCAGCATCACTTCATCGAAACCAATCGGATTCGGCTCCACTGTGTGACGCAAGGCGAAGGGGAGCTAGTCATTCTCCTGCACGGGTTTCCCGAGTTTTGGTATTCGTGGCGGCATCAAATTCCGGCGCTGGCAAAACATTTTAAGGTGGTTGTGCCTGATCTGCGGGGCTACAACGATTCTGACAAGCCAGACAGTGGTTATGACCTAGATACCCTCAGTGCCGATATCCGGGGGCTAATGGCCAGCCTGGGATACCTCAAGGCGCATGTTGTCGGCCATGACTGGGGTGGGGCGATCGCCTGGCACCTGGCTCAACATTTCCCTCAGCATTTGCATCGGCTGGCTATTCTGAATGCGCCCCATCCCCATCGGCTCTCTCAAGAACTGACGCGCAACCTAGATCAGCTGCGCCGCAGTTGGTACATGCTGGCCTTTCAGGTGCCTGCCCTACCGGAGTGGCTGATTCGCCAAAACCTGCCGACCTTTGTCCGCAATGTGTTCCAGGGGCAATCGGTGCGTAAAGGTGCCTTTTCTGCGCAAGATGCCGACATTTACCAAGCCGCGCTCGAAAAGCCGGGGGTGTTGACCGCCGCCCTTAACTACTACCGCCAAATGTTCTCTCCCCAAGCCGTATTCAAGCAATGGGGGCGATCGCCCGATCTTGTGACCGTGCCCACCTTAGTGCTGTGGGGAGAAGAAGACAATTTTCTAAGTCACGCCCTCACAGACCACATTGAGCCGCTAGTATCTGCGCCCTTTAAACTAATGCTGGTGCCCAACTGTGGCCATTGGATTCAGCAAGAAGTGCCCCAAACCGTCAACCGAGAATTGCTCCATTTCCTGCGGCAGTCTATCCCCTGACGCGTGCCCTCAAACCTTTAAAAGGTCAGTAACCCCAAATTAATTCCAGCCATCTCTCTAGCAAATGCGTTCTCAACCCCACACACCTGCTAGAATGGCTGGGTTGTTAAGCCCGAACCGTACCCTGCTTTGAGCCAATCGGTTGATCTACCCAAAGTGGATGAGTTCTTACAGGAACTAGCGACGATTCAGCAAACTGGATCGAAGCGGATTGCCTTGTTGGGATCTCGTCATGTGCCCATTACCCATCAGCATCTGATTGAACTTATGAGCTATGCTCTGGTTCTATCTGGCAACCGTCTGTTAACCTCAGGTGCAACGGGAGCCAATTCAGCTGCGATTCGGGGTGCCATGCGAGCTGACCCAAATTTGTTGACTGTGATTTTACCCCAAAGTCTGGCGCGACAGCCCCGCGAATCGCAGGAGCAGCTAGAGCAAGTGATGCATCTGGTTGAAAATCCTGCTAATGATCATATGGCTCTAGCAGACGCTAGTTCTGTTTGTAATCAAGAAATTATTTCGCGGTGCCAGCAGCTGATTTGTTTTGCCTTTCACGATAGCGCCACGCTATTAAAGACCTGCCATGAGGCAGAAGATCAGCGGAAGCTTGTAACGCTGTTCTATTTTGATTAGTCTTTGACCTAAACTGCTCGCACATCTGGTTTCTGGCCAGGTTGCTCGCACATCTGGTTTCTGGCTAAGTTGCCTGCAAACGTCGATTGTTGGATCACAACGATCGACGTTTTAATTTTCTAGAGTTAGGACTGCGCCGTAAAGACAGTAGTAAAAACAAGGCAGTAATAAAAACAATGATGACGGTTTTGCAACAGCTATCGGTGCCTGCGACATTGCTCTACTGTATTGCCGCCGCCGCTGTCATGGTCTATGTCCCGTTTGGGGCTGTAGCCTATGGTCGCATGCAAGTGGGCTATGACGTATCGGCTCCACGGGCGCTGTTTGACCAGCTGCCTGCCTATGCGCAGCGGGCGACCTGGGCACACCAAAATTCGTTTGAGTCCTTCTCAATCTTTGCGATCGCCGCCCTCATGGCCTACGTCACACAGCCCACCAGTAGCTGGGTCGTGATCGCCGCGATCGCCCATATAATTGCTCGGTTTTTTTACTCCGTGTTCTATATTTTAGATATCCCCATTGGGCGATCGCTAATGTTTGGCGTGGGTTCTGCCACTACAGCCACGCTGATTGCCTTTAGCCTACTGGCGGTGGGCAACGCGTAATTTCTAGTCCCTCACCCCTTCATTCTCATGGCCTCCTCCTCCTTCTCCTTCGATGTTGTTAGTGATTTTGATCGGCAAGAACTCGTTAACGCTTTGGATCAAACAGAGCGAGAAGTGATTAGCCGCTATGACCTCAAAGACACCAAAACAACCCTTGAACTGGGTGAAGACACGATTACGATTAGTAGCGACAGCGAGTTTACACTGCAAGCAATTCACACGGTTTTGCAAACCAAAGCCGCTAAGCGAAATCTCTCGCTGAAGATTTTTGATTACGGCAAAATTGAAGCCGCCAGCGGCAATCGCGTTCGCCAAGAAATTAAGCTGCAAAAGGGACTCAGCACAGAACTAGCCAAACAAATCTCTAAGTTAATTCGAGATGAATTTAAAAAAATTCAGCCATCGATTCAAGGGGATTCAGTCCGGGTTGCTGCGAAATCAAAAGATGAACTGCAATTGGTCATTCAGCGGTTGAAGCAAGAAGAGTTCCCAGCCGCGCTACAGTTCACCAATTATCGCTAGGTCTAGGGTAGCTGAACCCGTCCTACCAGTCCCGATTAAGCGCAGGCTAGCGGCAAGGCACAAACAAGTTGACTAGAGTAAGGCGGGAAAACAGTCGTTGCATTGACCTCTACGCCAACAGCTCCATCCATTGCCATTGCAATGCCTGCCATTTGCAGCAAATGAGCGTAAGCCACTTTGCTTTCCTTGCCTTCTAAAACCACTACCGCACCGCGCTGTAGAATTCTGACGGATTGAGTTTCGCTTTCGCTAAATTGCTGATTGATAGCACTGGCCACTCGTTTAGCCAGACCGTCGTAGTCATATTCGCCCTTTAGTCCAATTCGCTCCGGAGGGATGCCGCTGAACAGCGAAGCGGTTCTGGTTTGACGCGATGACGCGGTGAGTGACGCATGAATATCTTGAAGTGACTCAGGCAAATTGTACTGGGAATTCATCTTTGCAGTACTAAATAGGGTTTGGTAAGCATCATCCTTACTAGTAGTGTAGAGACTTATCTTAAAAGATTTGGTTCTTTACACTACAGGAGATTGGAATTTGCAGGAGAAACTAAGGATAACTACTGAAAGGGTGGCAGACACAAGCTTAAAAAATCTGTTTTGTAGCGGGAATACACGGGGAAAATCAATCAGCAAAAACAAATTTTAATTAATTCGTTAAAAATTTTAAGACTTACAGCAAACATCCTCTCAGGGCTTTACTATCCTCATCAATCCTGAGCTGACTCTAACATCCCCAACGCCCTCACCGCAAAATCTATCTACGAATTCAGTAATTAATGTGTATTTTTTAAAAATTTCTCCGTAGTGATACGGAAAACCCAAAAGAATACCTGCCCTGTTCTAAGGAGCTGGCGGCAAATCCAACGACAAGAGTTGGTCAACGGCTTGAGTGGTTGACATCCGAGTGGTAGACATCGGAGTAGTAGACATCGGAGTAGCCACTATCTGAGCCTCTATCTGAGCATTTATTGGCTGTGTCAGCGGCGGGTCTGCTTGGGGGCGAGGGGTCTGGCTCCAATTAGCGGTTAGGGCTTGTTGGGCAATGGCTTGGGCGATCGCCTGCATTCGGCGTTCTTGATCGCCACTGATCCGCTCGACTGTGTTTCCTAGCCCAGGCGCGTTCCACTGACGCGTATCGGGATCTAGGAATGATCGAGTACGCGCCCAGGCGATCGCCTCCTCTGCGGCTAGCCCCATCTGACGAGCTTCTAGCAACCGATCGAGATAGCCACCGCGACTAAAGGCAGCGGCGGGAGACTGGTTAGCCAAATCTAATCCGTTCAAGGTTTCTGAGGCCGAAAGGGGGATGCTTTGAGTTTGAGCCGCCTGTAACAGCTGCTGAGCCTGGGCTTGGAGTTGCTTCAGCTGTTGCTGATCAGCGGCTTCGGGTGACGCTGCCCCATGCTGATAGGAAAAACTACCCAGATTCCAAACGCCATTGCCGGGGTCTATGTGTCCATAATAGGCAGACGTTTTATGGCCCTCTGGGGTGCGAGTCCCTTCGGCGCTACCGATGGCGATCGCCACTAATGAGTGCTCATCTCCTTCAAACATGGCCTGCACCTCTGACGGCAAGGTCACAGTCAGGGGGTTCTCAGGCGGTGGCGGCAACGGCTGGCTAACGTCGGTTTTCCCCAAGGGAGGGGCGATCGCCGCTGCGGGAATTTTGAGGAGTGAACTTGTGGTTGGAGGGGTGGAATCAGGCGGCGCAGCGGCATCTAGTGCAGGAACCGGTGGTGCGGCGCGAGGAACAGCGGGCGGCAGCTCGAAGGTAAGCCCCACCTGATTGGCTGCCGCCGCCGGAGCACTAGAAACGATCAGCCCCGTGGACAACAGCGCTAGGGAGTAAACCCTTGAGCCAGCCCAACGGTTACAAGGCGGTGCAGGTGCTTTCATGGCTGTAGCGATCGCTCTAAAACATTGGCCAAAATTTTGACAGAGGGTTCTACCATGGCCCACTGCCCATCGGTCTGTTTGCGCAAGGCCGCAAATTGCAGGGTATGGCCCCAGGCGATCGCATCTCCCTGCTGCACGCGGCCTAGCTGTAACTGCCGCAGGCCACAAAACCGCAGTAGGTAAGCCGGCACCTCTGGGCTAGAAAACAGTA
>CASBQJ010000534.1 GCA_949127705.1 Synechococcales cyanobacterium PMM_0085 | reverse complement strand
CGGCAAACCAGGCGCTCAGAATCATCAGAGCGCTGATCAGCAGCAGCCCGTTGCGGGTCAGCAGATTGAGGACGGGGCGGCGCAACCGCACTAGCAGCGACACCAGCACCACAAACAAACCGAGCATCCCCAGATAAGATCCGTAGGGCAGCACCATCAAGCTGGCTGGAAATAGCTGGCGGGTAAACGGCGGCGGCAGACCCTCCACCCAATCAACCGTCTCCTCAGTAGGCACCTTCACCCGAGATCACCACCCATACTGTCCGAATCAAAATGTATAGGTCGAGCCAGACTGACCAGTTGCGCACGTAGTACGCATCGAGGCTAACCCGCTCTTCATACGTCAGGTTATTGCGCCCCGAGACTTGCCATAGCCCCGTCAAACCGGGCGTCACTTTAGTGTACAGGCCAAATTTTTCGCCGTAGCGCTGAATCTCTTCATCCACAATTGGGCGCGGGCCCACTAGGCTCATTTCACCCCGCAATATATTCCACAGCTGGGGCAGCTCATCTAGGCTCGTCTGGCGCAAAAACCGCCCCACCCGCGTAATCCGTGGATCGTTGCGCAGCTTGTGATCCCGCTCCCACGACTCTCGCATTTCTGGGTGAGCATCTAAATAGCTTTCCAGCCTCCGATCGGCATTTTTGACCATTGAGCGAAATTTCCATGCCTTAAACGATTCGCCATTCTGCCCAATCCGGATTTGCCCGTATAAAATTGGGCCGGGTGAATCGATCCGAATCAGCAGGGCAATCAGGAGGATGAAGGGCAGCACGATTAGCCCGCCCATCAGGGTAATTAACCGATCGATCGAAAATTTGGCAAGGCGAGGCCCCGGTAACAATAGCTGCTGCCGCACCTCTAGCCCCAAAATACCGCCCATGTCTTTGGCTTCGACCCAGAGGCTAGAGAAGCCAAATAGGTCGGGGATAATCAGCAGATGGGCAAAGGTTTGGCCGTATTGCTCCAAAATTTGCAGCAGGCGATCGCGTGATACCCCCGGCATGGCCACAATCGCGTAGGGAATCTTGCGGGCTTTGGCCAGCACTGGGGCTAGCTCCACCCCGCCCAACACCGGCACATTGTGCAACGAACCATGCTTCTCCGGATTGTCATCTAGCACCACCACGGGCTTCAGTCCAATCCGAGGCCGCTGCTGCAATGTACGCACCACCATCTCCCCTGTTTTGCCCGCCCCCAGCACCATCACCGGGTAACCCCACCAGCGCTTTTGGGCAAAAAGATATCGGGTTAAGGCTCGTCCGGCTAGCACCAGCCCAATTGAGAGCAGCCAAGCTAGCAAAAAGATGCCTCTAGAATATACCTCTCCTTCGCGCCGCAGAAAAACAGTCGAACCCAGCACAAAGTAGACCAGGCTGGTCGAAACCGTGACCCAGCGCAGCTCATCGACCGGGCTGATGGCCACGCCGGGATATAGCCCCACCGCCGCATAGGCCACGGTAAACAAGCCCATCAGCGGCAGCAGCTGCCAATAGAGCGGTAGCTGAAACTGTCCATCTAGAATAAACCGGACGTAAACACTGATCAGTGCCGCCACCCCCAGCCCCAACAAATCTGAGCCGACCATCATCGCAAAGGTCGGAAAGGTGCGCGTAGAAACACTTAGCGCTGAAATAGCAGGGCCTAACGTGCGGTTAAGTTGCATTAGCAATCCATCACTCCTCACGCTAATACTTTAGGCGATCGCTTGCCTAAATTTTGCGTATTTCTGCTCAATTAACCGCGAAAACTCCTGTTGAAACCGCTCGGCGCTAAACCGTTCGGCCTGATGGCGAAGTTCGTGAGGGTGCGCCGGGCAGGCTCCTGCGGCAAACGCCCTGACGGCCTCTACCAAGCTCTCCACGCTCTGTTCGGGAAACAACAGCCCCGTTTTGCCAGGAATCACCGTCTCAGTGGCTCCGCCTCGGCCATAGGCAATCACGGGGGCTCCAGCGGCCTGTGCCTCGACCATGGCAATGCCAAAGTCTTCTTCGGCAGGATACACAAACGCCTTGCAGCGCTGCATGTGGTCTACGACGACAGCATCGGGTTGCCGCCCCAGCAGCTGCACGCAGGCACCTGCCAGCGGTTTGACACGCTCAAACTCTGTCCCGTCGCCAATCACCACTAGCGGCAAGCCCAGTTGCGAAAATGCGGTCACGGCCAAATCTACCCGTTTGTAGGGCACAAAGCGTGACAGCAGCAGGTAAAAATCGTCTCGCGGCTGATCGGGAGAAAATCGCTCGACGGCGACAGGCGGATAGATTACATCGGCGCGGCGGCGGTAGGTTTTCCAGATGCGGCGAGCGACAAACCGAGAATTGGCGACGAAGTGATCGACCCGGTTGGCGGTGGCTAAATCCCACAGCCGCAGGTAGTGCAGAATCACCTGGGCGGCGATCGCCCCCACCCCACTACTCAGCCCACCTTGCTTCAAATACTGCTGCTGCATTTCCCAGGCATAGCGCATCGGTGTATGTACATAGCTAATATGCAGCTGATCGGCTCGTGTAATCACCCCTTTCGCCACTGCATGGTTGCTGGAGAGAATCAAGTCATAGTCAGACAGGTCAAACTGTTCGATCGCCAGCGGCATCAGCGGTAGGTATTGGCGAAAATGGTGCCGAGCAAACGGCAACTTTTGCAAAAACGACGTCGTCACCGGCCGATCCTGAATAAAAAACCGCAGGTCTGCGGCCAAAAAATCGACCAAACTGTACAAATCTGCTTGGGGAAACAGCTGTAGCATCTGTTCACACACCCGCTCAGAACCCGCATAGGTTACTAGCCACTCATGCACCACGGCAGTTTTCATAAAAGTACTATCCGGCTTGATGGCGGCAACAACCGGATAAAATCGACTGCGGTTGAGCCGCTGGAGTTCCTAGCACAGGAACGATTTTGTCTACCGCTACAAACCATTTCATCAGTAATTCGACTAAGTCGTGGAGCATAAATCCTGGGGCACACAGCCTGACTAGAAGATCTAAATCAAGCGTCAAATCCTAATCATAGTCAGCTCTGGGGACGATGCGGGGGAAAAGGCGTAAGGCGATACGCGCTCCGCGCAGGCAAGCCACCGCCTTACGCCCCCTTTATCAGATGGTTTGCATCGGGCCAGAGTAGAGTATCATCGTGCTTTGAGCTGTTGTTTTCTCTGACGCTACCCCGCCGCCGCAAACAACTGGGTTGGCTGAGGGGTCGCTACAATCGGTCATTGCAGTGGGCGATCGCGTTAAGTTGATAGACGATCATCATGTGGTGTGGGAAGAGTTAGGAGCTGCTGAACAAGAACCATGAAACGACTGAAGGACTTCTCATTTCACAGGAACTTAGAAAACTACAGAGATCTGTTGTTGGTTCTGCTCCAAAAAGAAGTTAAAGTTCGCTACAAAAACAAAGTACTCGGCTATTTGTGGTCGATCGCCAGCCCCCTAGCCTTCGCCTTTGTTTACTATATTGCCTTCAGCGGCATCCTCCGCGTTCGAGTAGAAGGCTACCCGCTGATTTTGATGTCGGGTCTGTT
>CASBQJ010000533.1 GCA_949127705.1 Synechococcales cyanobacterium PMM_0085 | reverse complement strand
GATGGCCAGTAACAAATAAGGGGATACAAGATTGGGAGAATTAAGAGATTTCATTGAGTGAGAGAAAAAGTACTGAAACAACGGGAGGGGCTTGATGTCAGCCTTGCCCGACTGGGGCTAGAAGGCCGAGCAGATGGTTTGATCTGCTCGATTCCCTCTCTATCATGACATCCAGGTTCCTAAAACGCGTCTGACTCATCCGTTAGCGTTTCGATTAACAAATCCATCTGCTGCTGCTGCTGCGCCAGAAAGGCTTCACATTGGCGTAGATGTTCAACCGCACTGGCAAATTCGCTGAATACGGCTGCCAAGTCTAGATTGCCTGATTCAATTTGGTTAATCATCTGTTCTACCTGGATCACGGTGGTTTCGTAGCTCCAATCTGGATCGAAATTAGGGCTAGAGCTGGAGTCGAAAATAGGAGAAAATTGGCTCATATCAATCTGGTAAATCTGGGTTAAATCTGGCGTCAGTCCTAAGTCATCAGTCCTAAGTCATTCGCCCTAAAGCATCAGCGTCAAGCCTGGAAGGCTCAAGCACCTCTACCACTTGCACCCGCACTTGCCCGTGAGCTAGCTGCAGGGTGAGCGTTTGAGTTGGGGTAATGTGGGCGATCGCCCTCACAATGGCTCCGTCTTCTTGCCTGACCACGGCATAGCCTCGCTGTAAGACGGCTTGGGGATCAAGGGTCTGAAGCTTTTGCTGCAACAGGTCGCAGTGCTGCATGTCCTGCTGTAGCCGCTGTTGAACGCTGCGGATCAGCCGTTGCCGTGTCCAGGTCAAAGCCTGGACTTTCTGCCGCAGGCGCTGATCGAGGTGGAGCCGCTGTAGGCGATCGCGCAGCCGATCGGTTTGGGCGGTGGCCATGCCGACGCAGCCGCGAACCGCTCGGTTCAGTGCTGCAATCCGCTCTTGATGCTCTAGGTATAGATCGGCCAGTTGAGGGACGGCTTGCTCTGCGGCGGCTGTGGGGGTGTGGGCGCAGACATCGGCGGCCAAGTCGGCTAGCGATTCATCGCGCTGATGCCCAATCCCCGCCACTACCGGAATCGTACAGGTGGCGATCGCCCTCACCACCCGCTCATCGTTAAAACAGGCCATGTCTTCAACTGCGCCACCCCCGCGCGACACAATCATTACATCTGCCCGACCGTCGCGCTCCACCCGCTGAATGGCTTGCACAATCGACATCGGAGCCTGATCTCCCTGCACCAGCGCCGGCGACAGCAATACCCGCAGGCCGGGATAGCGCCGCCTCAGCGTCCGTTGAATATCGCCCCAAGCGGCGGCTTGTAAAGACGTGACCACGGCGACCGTTTGGGGATGGGTGGGTAGCTGGCGTTTATGAGTCGAATCAAACAGTCCTTCAGCCTCCAACCGCTGCCGTAACTGGCGGTAGCGCAGCGCCCGTAGACCCTCGCCGGCTGGCAGGGCCTGCCACACCATCAGCTGATAGCTGCCCCGCTGCGGATGCAAACTAATCCGGCCTAGCAGAATCAGCTGCTCTCCCGCTTCGGGCTGCACGGCCAGTTTAGCCAGCTGGCTATTCCACACAACACAGTTGATAGCGGCTCCTGCGTCGGGATCTTGGAGTGTAAAAAATAGGCCGCTTCGGTGCCGATTGGCGCTAGACACTTCCCCCGTCACCCACACTTGCTGAAGCTGCGGATCGTCCTCTAAGACGGCTTGAATGTAAGTTGTCAGCCCCGACACCGAAAGCGCTGTATCTGGAAACAGTAAGCTGGGTAGATTAGAAGCCATAACGCGGCAGGGAATCAGTAGAAGGTAGACAAAATGATGTAGACAACCGACTATACTATAAGTTGCTTGCTTTATAGTACGCCTGTATCTAATTTAGCTCTAAATCTAGTACAATTTAGATTGGGCGATCGCTTTGTAAAAAGTGTACGGTTGCTCTGAGGATGCCTAGGCTGAGATCGGGACAGAAAAACCTATTTTAAACAAATGCATGAGCTGTCGAGCTACATTTCATAGTGAGTGACCTGATCTAAATGGATTGTCCAGATCTTGCGATAGATCCTCCACCGGTGGATCTTGTGGATCTCTAAATCAGAGGATGTTTGCACAGGATTGCCCATCCCCTCAAGGAGCGCAGGATAATCCTCTGGTATCCACTTCCTTTCCCCAATTTTTGCATCTCCTCCCGAAATTTTGTTTTGAGGCGCTAATGGCTAAAGCTACTGAAAGTTCCGAGAAAGATAAAGCCCTAAATTTGGTGATGACCCACATCGACCGGACGTTTGGCAAGGGCACCATCATGCGGCTGGGCGATTCTAACCGGATGAAGGTTGAAACGTTTCCGACCGGAGCCTTGACCTTAGATCTGGCGCTGGGCGGTGGTTTGCCAAAAGGGCGCGTGATTGAGATCTATGGGCCAGAGAGTTCTGGTAAAACTACGTTGGCGCTGCATGCGATCGCCGAAGTGCAAAAGGCGGGCGGTATTGCCGCTTTCGTCGATGCTGAACACGCGCTAGACCCAGCTTATTCAGCTGCACTGGGTGTAGATATCGAAAACTTGCTAGTGTCCCAGCCCGATACTGGGGAAGCGGGGCTGGAGATTGTCGATCAGCTGGTGCGATCGACTGCCATTGATATTGTAGTGGTGGACTCTGTAGCGGCTCTGGTGCCACGCGCCGAGATTGAAGGCGATATGGGCGACATCCACGTCGGTTTGCAGGCGCGGCTGATGAGCCAAGCCCTGCGAAAAATTACCGGAAACATTGGTAAAACTGGCTGTAGCGTCATTTTCCTGAACCAGCTGCGCCAAAAAATCGGCGTTTCTTACGGGAACCCCGAAACCACCACAGGCGGTAACGCCCTCAAGTTTTATGCCTCAGTGCGGCTCGATATTCGGCGGATTCAAACCCTCAAAAAGGGCACCGAAGAATACGGCATTCGCGCCAAAGTCAAGGTTGCCAAAAATAAAGTGGCTCCACCGTTCCGGATTGCCGAATTTGACGTCATTTTTGGCAAGGGGATTTCCTCGTTGGGCTGTCTGATGGACATGGCCGAAGAAACTGGGGTCGTTGTCCGTAAAGGTGCCTGGTATAGCTATAACGGCGAAAATATCAGCCAGGGTCGCGATAATGCGATCAAATACAT
>CASBQJ010000532.1 GCA_949127705.1 Synechococcales cyanobacterium PMM_0085 | reverse complement strand
TCCGCAGAAGATCTAGTCTCTTGGCGACTAGGCGAATTTGGCTGTCGGGGTACGTCGAGCGAAAGCAATGGGCATACCCGCTTGGTGAAGGGGTATATGCCGCAAAATCAGGCTCAGTTACTAGACCTGTCGGCCTTGGCACTATTGTTTAAGCAAGATGCACTCTGTGCGGGCGTACCCGTGCCCGCCGTGCAGTGGCTGTTAATTGACGAAGAAGACTGGGCCAGTAGCTGGAAAGATTATTGGCATCCGCAGGAAGTGGGCGATCGCCTGTTAATCAACCCCGCTTGGCTACCCATCCCAGAGGGCAGCGATCGCGTCATTTTGCGGCTTGATCCCGGTGTTGCGTTTGGCACCGGTGCCCATGCCACCACCCAGCTTTGCCTAGAGGCACTGGAAATGCGGCTAGAGCAGCCGACCGATGCAGTGGTGGCCGATATTGGCTGCGGCTCCGGTATTCTATCGATTGCGGCGCTGTTATTGGGGGCAAAGCAGGTCTATGCCGTAGACACAGATCCGTTGGCGCTAACGGCCACTAATGCCAGCCGAGAGCTAAACCAAATTGCGCCAGAACGGCTGCTGGCCGATGTGGGCAGCCTCGATCGGCTGATTGAAATGACCCAAGGCCCGGTCGATGGCTTTGTCTGCAATATCTTGGCAGAAGTGATTGTAGATTTGATCCCCGGCCTGTCAGCGATCGCCAAACCCACCACCTGGGGCGTACTGAGCGGCATCTTATTAGAGCAGGTGAAGCCCGTTGCCGACACGCTCGAAGAAAATGACTGGATTGTAGCGACGCTATGGCGACGCCAAGACTGGTGCTGCCTGAACATTCGTCGCTCCTAAGCCCGACTACTTCCACTTATTCAGCAGTGGGCGCGCCACAAGCCTCAACACCAAAACCGCCATTAGCCCAAGTATTAGCAGCCGGATCACGAAAGCCAGGAGTTGAAACACAACGCCGAGCAAAGCGACCAGAAACAATCCAGCAACTAGCAGGGTTAACACTTGCGTGCCCTGAGACAGGTTAGCAAACCAGAGCCGCAGCTCTGAGCCAGAGGGGGCATTTTGCCGCAAATCGCTATCGTCTGGGCGAAACGGTATCGGTCGCAGGATGTCTGGATCTAAAGCAAGTGGATCTAGAGAAAGCGTCTCTGAAGCAAGTGCCTCCGAAGCAAGCGCCTCTGGGTGCTGTAACGGGGAATGAGATCCCGCCGGGGGCAGCGAGTGCAGGGGGAGTTGAGGGTCTAGCGACGGCATCAGAGTCATGAGTTACCAGCTTCACTGTGATTGTAGCGAAGCTGTGATTGTAGCGAAGCTGTGATTGTAGCGAAGCTGTGGTGTAGATCCGGTTCACCCGTAGCACAATGGAAGAAAGCCGTCGGTCGGTTTGCACTGCTCACCTATTCTCCTTTGCCTGACTGCACCCCTATGGCTGATTCTCCGTCCCTGCGCGATCGCTACTTAGAGCTGATTGACCAAATTGTGCAAACCACACTCAAGGGCAATATTCGCTCTAAAGAGCAGGTGTATCAACTGTTGGTGCAATCGGTAGAGCCGGGAACCGGGGAGGTGTTTGAACGCTGTTTGGGCGATCGCGTGGAGTCAACCCAGCAGCAGGCCAGCCAAGCGGATGACCTTAAACAGGCCAAGGCCACTCGAATTTTACGGGCGATGCAAACGATTCAGGGTGAATGGCAACGCTGGCAAGCCCATAACCAGGCTACTGAAAGTCTCAGCAGCGCCGTTCGCCAAATTGTGTCGGCTCCAGAGGCCGAACAGCTAACGGCCCTGTTGAGCGTGCTGGATCCCAACCGCAACCCACCGCTGAATCTGGCACAGTGGAGCCAACTTTCTACCCTGCTGCGCACCACCAGCGCCCCATCCTCTCACCCCGAAGCCCAAACAACTGCCGTGCAGGACATGGCGGAAGGGATTCGGCGCGGGTTGGAGTCTTGGACGCGGTTGGAGGGGTACCTAGTGAGCTGGATGTATGACCAGAGCCGGGAGCAGTTGGGCTTTGGTGGCGTCCCTGGGCAGCAGGGACCCTGGGCACTGTGGGCTAAACAGGTGAACAGCCCTGTCCCCCAGGAGTTGTTTCAAACCCTAGCAACCGACCAATCGGCGGTGGAATGGGTGGAGCGGCGGCAGTTTGACGCGAGCGATGTGGTAGAACTGGCCGTGCTGCTGCGCTGCTTGCAACAAGGGCTGGTGAGCTGGTTCGATCGACTGGTCTACGATTCTAAAGTAGGCGCGAAGCTGTCAATTTCTACCTTTTTGGGATTTTCGGTGATCTGGTCGCAGTTGGCTAACGGGTTCAATCAAGCCAGTAGCGTGAACCTGGGCTGGAGTCGGTTTACCGATGCGTGTTTTCAGATTACTCTCCAGATTTTGCGCACATTTTCGCAGCGCGAGTATTTTCCACTGTATGGCGGCATATTTGCGTCGTTTTCGGGCAAATATTTGCGGGGGGCGCTGGACTATTTGAGTGAGCCGCTGCAACGCTCGGAAGGGACTCAAGAAAAAGCCCGAATTCTGACGCTGCTGGGCTATTCATTCCGGGTGCAAGGGCAAATTGAGCGGGCGATCGCCTTCCATCAACAGGCACTAAAAATGGCGCGACAGGCCGATGATCGCCCCTGCGAAATTGCCAACCTCAACCACCTCAGCCGCACCTACGCCGCGCAAGAACACTATGGTGAGGCGATCGACACCAGCCAGCGTGCCCTGATTCTCAGCCGCC
Organism: Synechococcales cyanobacterium PMM_0085; assembly: GCA_949127705.1. Classification (GTDB taxonomy): domain Bacteria; phylum Cyanobacteriota; class Cyanobacteriia; order Elainellales; family Elainellaceae; genus CASBQJ01. The sequence continues at coordinate 1,842 of CASBQJ010000532.1, read as the reverse complement.
AAGTGGGCGATCGCCTGGGTGAGGCCAATGCGCTGGCCAGTCTGGGCTATGGCGAAGTGTTTCAGGCGCAGTCATTGGAGCATGCCGAACCGGAGGTGTACGAACGCGCCATTTACTATCTGGAGCAAGGATTAGAGCTGGCTGAAAAAGTCGGCGATCGCCAAAGTCAGGCGCTATGCCTGAGCAGCTTAGGCATAGCCCAGGTGGCACTAGAGCACTATCAAGAGGCGATCGCACCCCTCCAGCGCGGCGTCCAGGCGGCTCAATTTTCGGGCGATCTCTACCTTCAGGGCATCAACCTGGTCTACCTGGCCGAAGCCCACCATCGACTGCAAAATCCTGGCCAAACCCTATCGACTGCCTGCCTTGGCATGTACCTGCTAGAGCAAATCGGCAGTGCTAGCTGGCGGCAACCCGCCGGATTGCTCACCATTCTCAAAGGGCAACTCGGGGAAGGCCCATTTCAAGACCTGCTGCTGCAACAGCGCCCTAGCATCATTGCCGTAATTGGAGTAGATGGATACGATCATCTGCCCGATTTACTGGAATTTTATCAAGCTGAATAAACCCCATGAATAAATCCTTTTCGCCGCCTGAGGAACTGTCATAAACTCCCGCTAGTCTCTATATCCATAAGGCTAGGATCCAAGAGTATGAAAGGGCTACAGGTGAGAGGAGGTTGTGGTATGAGTTGGGATATAAACAATCGAATTAATTGGAAAGCAATTCCAGCCGCGTTGGCAATGGTGATGGCGATCGCTACATCTGCCTACGGCCAAGTGCAAACGCCCCTGCAAACAGAAACAGTAGTTAGAGGCACCTCGGGTGGCACCCAGGCAAGCGCCTGTGGATTTATTGCCGGACGACCCAGCCAAACGGTACGAGTGACTGAAGCCTTTACCCGGCTGCGGTTTCGGGTGCAGGGGGAAGGTCGCCCCACGCTGCTGATTTTAGGGGGAGATGGCAGCGTTAAAGGCTGTGCCCGCGCCGACAATTTTTCCAATGGCAACATTGAAGCGGCAGGGGCTTGGGAACAGGGAACCTACTCGGTATATGTCGGCGATCTCGATCGCGGCAGTAGCTCACCCTTTACGCTGTCGATCGTCCAAAACTAACGCCATCCAATCAGTCTGCACGGGTTTAACCCGTTACTGTATGATCTGACAAAATCCAAACCTGACGGTGGGTGACGCCCTTAGCCATCTCGCCGTCAGCTCTGTAGCTGCCAGGTCATATGCCTCATCCCATGCGCCAAATTCTTGAACCAGACGAGAAAAACCTAGGTGGGTCACTTTGGGTGCGCCGCCTCTTGCCCCACGAAATGCGGCAAATGGTGGGGCCATTCATCTTTTTTGACCACATTGGGCCGGCGGTGTTTCCCCCAGGGCAGGGCTTAGACGTGCGCCCTCATCCACACATTAACTTGGCCACGCTGACGTACCTATTTGACGGCGTTATTTTACACTGCGATAGTTTAAATAGCGTGCAAGAAATTCATCCAGGTGCCGTGAATTGGATGACAGCGGGTCGGGGGATTACGCACTCAGAGCGCACTCCGGCCACCCTGCGCAGCGGCGAAACCAGCCTGCATGGCATCCAAACCTGGATTGCCTTGCCCGAGGCCGATGAAGAAACCGATCCAGCCTTCTATCACTATGCTGCTGCCGACCTGCCGACTTGGCAAGACAATGGTGCGTCGTTCACATTAATTGCGGGTCAAACCGCTGGGTATACCTCCCCCGTCAACACTTTCTCTGCGATGATCTATTTGGATCTAGTGCTGCCAGCCCAAACGCCCGCCACCATTCCCAATGATTATCTTGAGCAGGCAATCTACAGCGT
>CASBQJ010000531.1 GCA_949127705.1 Synechococcales cyanobacterium PMM_0085 | reverse complement strand
GACTTAGAGTGTGCATAATTCAGACTTTAGAGCTAAAGCGTGATCGAAGGATTTAGAGATAGGCTGGAGAGATGAGTTGAAGCGGTAAGGTGAAGCGGTAAAGTAAAGCAAAACTTGCCTAAGGGTCGCAGAACTTAACGCTTACTGTTCAATCAAATCATGTTAAATGTTGGCATCAAAGTTTTTGGCTCACGCCTGAATTACCTGGATGCTGAGTGGGTGCTGAATACTTTTATCTTTTAGCTGTATCTTTTAGCTGGCTGGTGCACGAGGAGTATTAGGATGCTGGACGTTTGGTCTAGATTCACACACTGGCGGTCGAAGTGGTGGTTTCGCCCGTTAGTCGCCACCTATGAGGCAATTAGTTCTGCTTCTGTAGATACTCTATGGCAAAAGGTAAGCAATTTAGCCGATGTGTCCTGGCATCCCCTCATCGCTAGTACCAATGTGCCTAAGGGCTTGATTCCTAAGCCGGGATTAATTTACCAAGCGGTTTCTCGCCTGTTTCCCATTCCGATCCAAATATTTGTGGAACGCGTGCGCCCGCGTGAGCTGCTAAGCGTGCGCATTTTGGCGATTCCTGGATTAGAAGAGCGAGTCACCTATAAAGTAGAGTCTACTGTTTGCGGTACCTGTGTGTCTTACTCGGTAACGCTGCGGGGCTGGCTGTCGCCCCTCGTCTGGTCGCTGATTCGCCGCCATGCTGCCAGGGTAGCGATGGAACTGGCTCAATCAGCAGAGCAAGAATTGCGCGAGGACATGGTCGCGGCAAGGACGCCTAAACCGTTCTCTCCTGACCTATTTAGCGCCCTGGTTTTAGCCTCTGGATTGGGGTATTCTCTTAATTCTTTCAATGGTTAATTTATAACGGTTGACATCATATAGATCTGGCAGAGTGGAGGATTCTCAGACCTAGCTGCTATTTGAAACCCCTATCAGGCGGTATCAAGCGGTAAGATTGCATGAAGAAATGCTAAAGCCGCTGGTGAAACCGCCAGTGTGGAGAACACGATGGCCAATCTTCTCGATATCCCCTCTGTGCTAGATGTGCTGCGTCCGGTACAAGACCCTGAACTCCGCAAGAGTTTAGTAGAGCTAAATATGATCCGGAATATAGAGGTTGTGGCGGGCACCGTTCGCTTTACCTTGGTGCTGACCACCCCCGCTTGCCCACTGCGGCAGTTTATTGTGGAAGACTGTGAGCGTGCTGTAAAAACGCTGCCTGGGGTAGAACAAGTGGTGGTCGATGTGACGGCAGAAACCCCACAGCAAAAGTCCCTGCCCGACCGCACCGGAATTGCCGGGGTGAAAAATATTTTAGCGATCTCTAGCGGTAAGGGCGGTGTGGGCAAAAGTACCGTTACGGTAAATGTGGCCGTGGCGCTGGCGCTGGCAGGTGCCAAAGTAGGGCTGCTAGATGCCGATATCTATGGACCAAATACGCCGACGATGATGGGACTGAGCGCCGCCCAGGTGAAGGTGCAAGCAGGCGGGGCAGGTGAGGTGTTGGAGCCAGCCTTTAACCACGGCGTTAAGCTAGTCTCGATGGGCTTTTTGATCGATCCAGATCAGCCTGTGATTTGGCGCGGACCCATGCTAAACGGTATCATTCGGCAGTTTCTGTATCAGGTGCAGTGGGGTGAACTCGATTATTTGCTGGTTGATATGCCTCCTGGGACGGGCGATGCTCAGCTGACGTTGGCTCAAGCGGTGCCGATGGCGGGGGTTGTGATTGTGACGACGCCGCAAACGGTAGCGCTTCAAGATGCGCGCCGAGGCTTGCGCATGTTTCAGCAGCTGCAAGTCCCGGTGCTGGGGATTGTGGAGAATATGAGCTACTTCATTCCGCCCGATCAACCCGATCGCCACTACGACATTTTTGGTTCGGGTGGGGGCGCGAAAACGGCGGCTGAGCTAGAGCTACCGCTATTGGGCTGTATTCCGCTAGAAATTGCCCTGCGGCAAGGCGGCGATCGCGGCCTACCCATTGTGCTGGATGCTCCCGACTCTGCGTCTGCCAAAGCGTTGACGGCGATCGCTCAACAAATTGCAGCTCGCGTCTCAATCGCTGCGCTAAGTTAAAATCACCGCTAAGTTAAATTGGTATGACCATGCTGCAAAAACCCCTCCTCACCCGCTTTCGGTGGAAAGCCATCGTGGCTCCCTGGCAAGAGTTGGACTGGCTGTTGCTGTTGACGGTTGTAGGGCTGACAATTCTGGGCAGTTTGGCCATCCGCAGTACCGAACTGAGTCAGGACTTCAACTCTTGGATCCAGCACTTGGTTATAGGTGGCATTGGGTTGGTTTTGGCGTTGGCGATCGCCCGCTGGCGCTACGATATTTTGACCGAGTGGTACTGGTTCATTTATGCCATCACCAATGTGGCGTTGCTGATTGTGATCTTCATTGGCACCACCGCGAATGGTGCGCAGAGCTGGGTCACAATTGGCAGTTTCAACGTCCAGCCCTCAGAGTTTGCCAAAGTTGGCATGATTATTACCCTGGCGGCGTTGCTGCAAGAGCGCACAGCTTCGACCCTGCTTGCAGTATTCAAAACTCTGGCGGTAACAGCCGTTCCCTGGGTGCTGATTATGCTGCAACCCGATTTGGGAACTGGTCTAGTTTTTGGCGCAATTACGCTAGGGATGCTGTATTGGGCCAATGCAAATCCGGGCTGGCTGCTGCTGTTGGTCTCGCCTTTGGTTGCCGCTATTCTGTACGGCGTGTTTTTGCCCGGTTGGTTTGCCTGGGTAGCGCTAATGATTTATGTAGGCTGGCGGACGCTGCCCTGGCCGCTTTACGGCGCGGTCTTTGCCGCCACCATCAATTTAATTG
>CASBQJ010000530.1 GCA_949127705.1 Synechococcales cyanobacterium PMM_0085 | reverse complement strand
TCACAATACAGACCAATACTGGCTCCCTCGATTAGTTTTGTCAGCCAACCAGTTGAAGCTCTAGATTGTCCAACACCTCAAGAGATCTAAGTTGAATAAGTCAAGTCAGAAAATAAACAGTATAGCCGTCGCCACAAACGTTAGGACGCAGGTTAACATGTCAGCCAACAAGGGGCTTAAGCCCCTTGTCCTAAGATGACTGGCTGAAGCTGTATTTTCAGTCTTTGCTATTGACTCCCGTCCACCTCAGGTTCTGTTGACAGTGCCAACAGAACCTAAAACTGCGTTGGAATTACCACCAGCGCAGTTCTGCGTAGCCTTTTTCTGGACGGGCAAGTTCGTCTTCAGACAACCAGTCGGTGGCTTTGTAGGTGCCAAATAGGTGATCCCACCAATCGACGCCGAGGCCAAAGTTGTGGTGCCACTGGCCGTATTTGTGATGCACGTAATGCACCGGCATTTGCATCCAGCCGCACTTGACAGGATTCTCGTGCTGCAACTGGTGAGCGTAGGCAGAGAAGGCCGCGAAGGCCAATGCGCCCAGCATCCAGCCAATTCCGGCCTCAATCGAGAACAGCAGCGGGATCAGCATCGCGATCGCACTGCCCTTGACATAATCACAAAATTCCCACACGACCCCTTGACCTTCACCCCGGCGGTGATGGTCTACGTGCCGCTTGCCCACACCCTGCGGCTTTAGGTGCATCAGCCGATGAATCCAATATTCAACAAAGCTGGCAAAAATAAAGGCTCCAATAAAGCAGGCGATCGCAACCATTGTTCCTCTTCAGATCACTCCACAGTACACCTAAGCAATGAGTCAGTTTTAAGCTCTCAGGTTTGAGCCGTGAGCTAAACGTCTTACTCAAAACCCAAGCCTCAAAATTCAGAACTGATGTAATTCTCATTCCTCAGGATCTAGTGTGCCATATTGAGCCAGAGGAAGGGGCAGCGGCAGGTTACTCTGACCCTATAGTTAGCTGTACCAGTTAGCTGTACCACGGAGGCAGCGAGAGAATTCTGCTATCTTATTAAGCTTGGATTGACTCAATCTACAACGATGCCGCACTACCATCCTGACCACCTGGTAATTTTTACACGCTACCCTCAACCGGGTAAAACCAAAACCCGGTTGATCCCGGCCTTGGGGGCAACCGGCGCGGCGCAGCTGCAACGCCAGATGACTGAACATACCCTACGGCAGGTGAGCGCACTGGTGCAAGGCGATCCGCGATCCGCGCAGGCAAGCCAACGCCCTCACGGGTCTGACCGCACAGATCGCGGCGGCGGCAGCCGTGCCCCCTCCATAGCAATCTGGTTTAGCGGCGGCACCCCCAAGCTGATGCGCGAGTGGTTGGGTGCAGGCTGGCAGTACCAGGCGCAGCCCGACGGTGACCTGGGCACGCGGATCGTGGCAGCTCTGCAAGTGGCTTTTGACCAAGGTGCAGAGGGCGTGGTCGTAATCGGCACCGACTGCCCCGGCATAGACAAACGCCTGTTAACCCAGGCATTCAATGCATTGCAGCAACACGACCTGGTACTTGGCCCCGCCACCGACGGCGGCTATTACCTGATTGGCTTGCGGCGGCTAGTCCCCGAGCTATTTGTTGGTATTTCTTGGGGTACAGCGACAGTGCTAGAGACAACGCTGGCGATCGCCCACACCTTATCGCTCTGTGTCACCCAGCTAGAACCCCTCACCGATGTAGATTACTTTGCTGACCTACCGATTTGGCAGGCTGTGCAGCAGCAGCTAATTTCGGTAATTATCCCGGTGCTCGACGAAGCCGAAAACATTGAGGCGCGCCTGCAAGCTATTGATCTAGCCGACAATATAGAAGTAATTGTGGTAGATGGCGGCAGTCAAGATGATACGGTGACGCGATCGCAGTCCCTTGGGGTACGCGTGTTGCAAACCGAGCCAGGGCGAGCACACCAGATGAATGTGGGTGCCGATGCCGCTGCCGGAAACCTGCTGCTATTTCTCCATGCCGACACGCAACTGCCGCCAAATTTTGCCGACTTGGTGCGCCATACCTTAGCCCAACCAAGCGTTAGCGCTGGCGCATTTGAGCTAAAGATTGATGACCCCATGCCGGGGCTGCGCTGGGTGGAATGGGGCGTCAAGTGGCGATCGCGCCTGCTGCAACTGCCCTACGGCGACCAGGCACTTTTCCTCAAGGCGGCCACGTTCCATGCCATCGGCGGCTTCCTCGACCTGCCAATTATGGAAGACTTTGAATTGGTGCAGCGGTTGCGAACACGCGGACGAGTGGCGATCGCCCCCGCTGCCGTCCTGACCTCCAGCCGCCGCTGGAAAAAACTAGGCATCTGGCGCACCATACTGATCAACCAACTCACCATTGTCGCCTATGTCCTCAAACTGCCCCTAGCACGCATAGCACAATGGTATAGACGGCACTAATTCACCTAGAATTCAAGGTCATACCGTTTAGTAGGGGCGGTTCGCGAACCGCCCCTACTAAATTCCTCCCTCGTCGCTCACCCAGCCCCCAACGCCATGACCCTGCTCTCAATTCTCTATGGACTGTTTCTCCTCAGCGTCTTGGGGCTGTATTGGTCTACCGAGGGGCGATCGCTCAAACTTTGGGTGCTGTTAGTCGCCAGCATCTTGTTTTACAGCTCGCTGCAAATTTACTACATCCCCCTGCTGCTAGCGCTAACCTACATCACATTTCGGATTGGGATTGCCCTCAGCGCCCCAGTAGACTGGCGGATTGAAAATAGCGACTGGCAATTTGCCCAACAAGATTGGAACCGCCGCCGCCTGAAGCTGCTGGCCGTTGGCATTTGTTTGAATGTGCTGCTGCTGTTGGGCATTAAGTACGTGCCGTTTTTACTGTCCATCGCGGGTGACTTGGCCAGCCAGCCTGCTCTCCTCACCCAAGCCGACTGGCTCAGCGACCATCTGATTGCCCCGCTGGGGATCAGCTTTTTTTGCTTTGAGTGCATTGCCTACTTGGTAGATGTCTATCGGGGTGCGCCCGCCACCTACGACCTGCTGAAGTTTTCTAGCTATAAGCTGTTTTTTCCCAAGCTTTTATCGGGACCGATTACCCGCTTTCATCCGCTAGCCGCCCAGTTTCAAACAGAAAAGTTTCCTCCCATCAGCCAAATCGTAGAAGGGCTATGGCTGATTGCCTGCGGTGCGGTCAAAAAGCTGCTGCTGGCCGACCATCTGAGCACGCTGGTCAATTTAAGTTTCGATAATTTGGAGCGGGCGGGCAGTGGCGACCTGTGGCTGGCGATATTGGCCTACGGACTCCAGCTTTATCTAGATTTTAGCGGCTATGTTGATGTGGCTCGCGGCACGGCGATGCTGCTGGGGTTTACCCTACCGCCCAACTTCAATTTCCCCTACTTCACCACCAGCATTGCCGACTTTTGGCGACGCTGGCACATGACCCTAGGCGATTGGCTGCGCAATTACCTGTATTTTCCGCTGGGTGGCTCCCGTCAAGGCTTGCTGCGCACCTGCGTCAATTTGATGATCATTATGCTGATTGCTGGCGTGTGGCACGGTGCAGGCTGGGGCTTTATTGTTTGGGGGGCGCTGCAAGGGCTGTTTTTGGTGATCCATCGACTGGCGATCGCCCTGTCAGATCAGTGGAGCCTGCTGAAGCGCGGGTGGGAAT
>CASBQJ010000529.1 GCA_949127705.1 Synechococcales cyanobacterium PMM_0085 | reverse complement strand
GTTCAAGACGTCACAGTCCGCGTCCAGACCGAAAAAGCCCTGCAAGATCTGGTAGCAGGCACCGCCGCTGTCACCGGAGATGACTTTTTCCCGGCCCTCGTCAAATACCTCTCTTCAGCTTTGGGCAGCAGCCACACGTTGGTTTCAGAACTAATAGACGAGCAGCTCTGTACTCGAGCATTTTGGTCTAACGATCATTTGCAGCCCAACTTTAAGTATTCGGCGAAACGGCCTCCCTGCCAAATCGCCTTAGAAACCGGGTTTTACTGTCATCTATCTCAGGTGCAGCAGGAGTTCCCAGATAATTTGGACTTAATCACCCTCAAGGCTGAAAGTTATCTGGGAATCGCCCTCAAAGACCCGACCGGACAGCCGATGGGGGTGCTCTGCCTCTTGTATGACCATCCCCTCACCGATGTGCCCCGCTTGCGATCTATTCTCCAGATTTTTGCAGCACGGGCAGCAGCGGAGTTGGCACGGGAACGGGCGACTCGTGCCCTAGAACAGTTGAACCAGGCGCTCGAAACCAACATAGAAGAGCGCACTGCGGCACTGCGGCAAAGTGACGAACGCTGGCAACGTGTCCTGCAAGGCACTAACGACGGCATTTTTGACTGGGATGTCAACGATCAGCGCATTTTTTATTCAAGCCGATGGAAGGAAATGCGGGGTTTCACGGAAGCTGAAATTAGCGACGCGCCAGAAGAATGGTCACAGCGGGTTCATCCCGATGACTACGATCGCGCCATTCAGACAATTAACGACCATTTTGCCGGAAAAACCGAGTTTTACGAACTGCAATATCGCACGCGCTGTAAAGACAATACCTATATGTGGGTGCTGGCTCGCGGCCAAGCGCAGCGAGACGAGCAGGGACAAGTGACGCGGATTAGCGGTTCCGAAACCGACATTACCCAGCGGCAGCAGGCCGAAGCCGATCGCGATCGCCTGCTGAGTCTGCTAGAAGCCAGCCTGAATGAAATTTACCTCTTCGATGCGGCCACCCTTCAGTTTCAATATGTCAACCAGGGAGCGATGCAAAACTTGGGCTATAGCATAGATGCCCTGAAATACATGACGCTGCTAGATCTGACCCTTGATTTTACCGAAGCGGATCTGCGTCAACTGTTACAGCCGCTGCTAGATCGACAGCAAGACAAGCTGGTATTAGCAACGCAGCAATACCGCAGCAATGGCAGCTCCTACCCCGTTGAAATCCATCTCCAACAGCACCACTATCAGGGTGGTCACAATCAAGATCAACAGGTTTTTTTAGCGGTCGTTCTCGATGTCACTGAGCGCCAATGGGCTGAGCAAGAATTACGCGATTTGTCTGCTCGCCTCGAGTTGGCCATCCAATCGGCTCAAATCGGCATCTGGGAATGGGATATCGGGCGCGATCGCCTGATTTGGGACGAGCGGATGTATGAACTCTACGGAGTCTATCCTGAAGACTTTACGAGTTCCCATGCCGGCTGGCAAGCGGTGGTGCATCCGGATGACGTGGCCAGCTGGATCGCCGCGATTCAGCAAGCTTTATTGGGCGAGAGTGCATTTGAGCCAGAATTTCGAGTGGTGTTGCCCGATGACAGCATTCGGGTGCTAAAAGCCAACTCCATCACCCAATACAATGACCAGGGCGAACCTCTGTCTATGATCGGAATTAACTATGACATTACCGAGCTAAAACGCACCGAAGAAACGCTCCGCCAGCAAAAAGAAACGCTGCAAACGATCTTCGATCACATTCCCCTGATGCTGGGTCTATTTTCTCCCATCGGCCAAGTGCGGATGATCAACCGGGAAATGGAACGTGTGATTGGCTGGAGTCAGGCGGAGTACGGCGATGTGGAGGTGATGAATGCGTGTTACCCCGACCCAGAGACTCAGGTTCAATTCATTCAACACATGTTTGCGGCCAACTCCACCTGGCAAGACTTTCAAACCAGAGTGCGGGATGGCCAGATTTTAACCACAAACTGGTCTCATATTCGTCTATCTGATGGCTCGATGATTAGCATCGGGAAAGATATTACTGCCCGCCAACAGGCAGAACTGGCGTTGCAGGAAAGTCAGCGATTTATTCAGCAGATCGCCGAAGCCTCCCCCAATATTCTCTACCTCTACGACTTACAAGAGCAGCGCAACGTGTATGTCAATCGTGAAATTGGCGCTATTTTGGGCTACACGCCTGCCGAGATTCAGTTGATGGGGGCAAACGTGTTTCAACTGCTGATGCATCCCGACGATCTCGATCGGGTAATCGCCCAACAAATCTGGTTTAGCAGCGCTCAAGATGGCGACATTCTGGAAACCGAATATCGGATGAGACACGCGAACGGGGAGTGGCGCTGGCTGTATAGCCGGGATGCCGTATTTAGTCGAGATCCGCAGGGTCAGGTCAGGCAAAAGATTGGTGCCGCTCAAGATATCAGCGAACGCAAGCAAGCTGAAGCGGCTCTGCGCCTGAGTGAAGAGCGGTTTCGGCGTTACTTTGAGCAATCGCTGGTCGGGATGGCGATCACGTCTGCTGAAAAGAGTTGGGTAGAAGTGAATGACCGCCTATGCGAAATTTTGGGCTACAGCCGGGACGAGTTGACCCGCATGGCATGGCCAGAGATCACCCATTCTGGCGATCTAGACGCAGATGTGGCTTATTTTGACCAGGTAATAGCGGGAGCAATAGACGGCTATTCGATCGATAAGCGATTTGTTCGAAAAGATGGCCAGTTGATCAATGCCAGTATTTCAGCCCAGGCGATCCGACAAGCCGACGGGGGGCTGGATTGTTTAATTGTACTGGTACAAGATATTACCGATCGCAAACGGCTGGAAGCAGAACAAAACCGCCTAATTGCCATCCTGCAAGCTTCAACTGATTACATTGCCATCTCAGACGCGGAAGGCAAAATTCTATGGAAAAACGCAGAGTTAGAACGGCTGTGGGGCATGTCAGACCATACTAGTTTCTGGCAGCTGCACCTGGCGGATTGCCATCCTCAGTGGGCCACCAAACTGATTCTGCACGAGGGCTTCCCGCAGGCGATCGCCCACGGTAGCTGGGTAGGAGAAACTGCCTTACTGGATGCAAACCAGCAAGAGATTCCAGTGTCTCAACTGATTCTGGCGCATAAATCGCCCCAAGGCGACATTGAGTATTTCTCTGCCATCATGCGCGACATGCGGGCACGCAAAGAATATGAACAGCAGCTAGAGCGCTCAAATGCAGATTTGGCCCGTGCCACTCGCCTCAAGGATGAGTTTCTGGCCAATATGAGCCATGAACTCCGCACCCCTCTCAATGCCGTGCTGGGGATGTCTGAAGGGCTGCAAGAGTCTGCATTTGGGCTGCTCAACGACCGTCAAACCAAGGCGATCGCCACCATTGAACGGAGCGGCAGACACCTGTTGGAGTTAATCAACGACATCCTTGACCTGTCTAAAATCGAGGCCGGCAAGCTGACCTTGGAACTCAACCAAGTGTCGGTTCACTCCCTGTGCCAAGGTAGCATTGCGTTTGTCAAACAGCTTGCCTTTAAAAAGCAGATCAGCCTCAACATCCAAATCTCTGACGACTTAACGAATGTGAGCATTTGGGCAGACGATCGCCGCATTCGTCAGGTCTTGATCAACCTCCTCAACAATGCCGTCAAATTTACACCAGAAGGCGGCACCATCACTCTGGAGGTTGGGGCAGAAACCTCTATCCCTGGGCAGGTTCTGGCAATGCCACTAGAGGGGCGATCGGGCGACGGTGACAGTCAGTCTCAGTTGCAGCAAACGCCGTTGCCGCTGGCACCCCCGCCAGACTCACCCACGCCAGACTCACCCACGCCAGACGCACTCTCGTCACACCTGCCGCACCAGACGATAGTCTTCTCCATTATTGATACTGGCATTGGAATTGCCCCCGAAGACCTAGGTCGGCTCTTCCATGCCTTTGTCCAAATTGACAGTAGCTTGAACCGCCAGTATGCCGGTACCGGGCTGGGTCTGGCATTGGTTAAACAAATTGTGGAACTCCACGGTGGCGCAGTCTCAGTCGAAAGTGAACTCAATCTCGGCAGCTGTTTCACGGTGCGTTTGCCATTAATTTACGGCTCCGATAGCCCTACCATTGCTCCATCTGTCGCGCTCACCTGTGCCCTGATGCCTGCCAATAACTACCAAGTAGTTGTGATTGAAGATGCTCCAGCCGCCGCTGATCTCGTCGCTCGCTATCTTCAGGATTTAGGCATGCAAGCGACGATCTATCCGTATGGGGAGGGTGCTTGCTCAGAAGTCTTACGGCTCCAGCCCGCTTTGGTCATTCTCGATCTCCAACTTCCCAATTTCTCGGGCTGGGATGTATTGATGCAATTGAAACAAGATCCCAAAACTCAATCTATCCCTGTGATTGTGGCTTCGGTCGTGGATGAAATTCAGCGGGGGTTATCGTTGGGTGCATCTGCTTACCTGGTCAAGCCATTTACCCGCAGTGACTTTAAAGCCGCTTTAGAAAAATTGCGATCGCCTCTCGCTGATCTAGCCACCCCCTCAACTCAGCCTTTAATTCTATTGGCAGAAGATAATATCGCCAATATTGAGACCTTGACCGGCTACCTCGAAAGCAGAGGCTATCGGCTAATGGTGGCCGAAACGGGGCTACAAGCGATTGATCTGGCTCAGGCGCATGCGCCTGACATCATTTTGATGGATATCCAAATGCCAGGGATGGATGGGCTAGAAGCAACCCGACAGATTCGGAAAATCCCTGAACTGGCGCAGACCCCAATCATTGCCTTGACAGCGCTAGCTATGCCGGGCGATCGCGAAAAATGCCTCGCGGCGGGAGCCAATCAATATCTCACCAAACCCATCAGGCTCAAAGAGTTAGTGACTACAATCCAATCATTCTTGCAGCCGCCAGATGGCTCTGGATGAATGCTCTATTGCTCCGTTGAGCGCCTGCTGCATCTTCTCTACTGTATCTTCTCTGCTGCATCAGTCAGCCTAATCCCTTCACCACAACCCGCTGCTATGACTGTTTACACCTCCGTATTGGTGATTGATGATCAACCCGACAACTTTGATGTCATCGAGACGCTGCTGCACGGTGAAGGATACCATCT
>CASBQJ010000528.1 GCA_949127705.1 Synechococcales cyanobacterium PMM_0085 | reverse complement strand
TTTAGGGCTAATACCTCGAAAATCTCGAATTCGAGGCAAGGTTAAGTTAATCAATCGATCCAGGAAGGCATACATGCGATCGGAGCGCAACGTTACCATAATGCCAACTGGCATTCCTTTCCGGATCTTAAACCCGGCGATCGCCTTCTTAGCCCGCGTTACCACTGGCTTTTGACCTGCGATCGTAGCAATTTCAGCGATAGAGGCTTCCAGTGCTTTCGCATTCTGAGCCGCTTCTCCCATGCCTCGGTTGATAGTTACCTTGACAACTTTGGGAACCTGATGAATATTGCTGTATTGAAACTGCTCCATCAATTTAGGAACAATCGTTTCTTGATACTTGACCTTGAACTGATTAGCCATTGTGGATCTCCCGATTTTTCCTGGACTTGGTCAGGAATAAGACATTAGACAATACAAGTTAGGAGTTAATAAAAATTGAATTTTTAGCTCGTTTTTTATTGATTCTCCCTCTGTTTAGTCAACAATTTCTCCCGTTTTCTTCAACATCCTCACCTTACGCTTGTCAGCATTAAAGGTGTAAGCAATCCGACTTGCCACTTTTTGCTTAGTAGAGTAAAGCATGACGTTGGAACTGTGAATCGGGGCTTCCGAGGTTTGGATTTGACCTGATTCACCTTCCTGTTGGGGCTTGATGTGCTTGGTGCGAATGTTAACGCCTTTAACAAGCACCTTACTGATTTCGGGGAAGGTCATGAGCACTTCACCTACCGTACCCTTGTCACTACCAGCGATCACCTGAACGGTGTCGCCTTTTTTGACGTGCATTTTGTATCGAACTTTACCCATCACAGCACCTCCGGTGCCAACGAGACAATTTTGGTGAAGTTTTTGTCGCGCAGTTCACGAGCAACTGGCCCAAACACACGGGTTCCTCTAGGATTTCCGTCTGCATTGATAATGACAGCGGCATTATCGTCAAAACGAATGCTCATACCACTTTCTCGACGCAACCCTTTTCTAGTTCGAACGACCACCGCTCGAACTACGTCAGACTTTTTCACCGCCATGTTAGGAATGGCATCCTTCACTACCGCAATAATTACGTCACCCACGCCAGCGTAGCGCTTGCTGCCACCCAATACTCGGATGCACATAAGCTTACGGGCACCGCTATTGTCGGCGACATTGAGGTAGGTTTCTTGCTGGATCATATTAGTCTCCTCTCCCTCAGTAATTAAGCGTTAGAACCGTGGGTGAGAATATCGACCAACGTCCAGCGCTTGGTGCGGCTGAGGGGTCGAGTTTCTTGAATTCGAACGCGATCGCCCGTCTTACACTTATTCTCTTCATCGTGTACCTTGTATCGCTTAGTTCGCACCATAATCTTGCGATACTTGGGGTGTGGAGCACGGTTTTCTACCGCTACCACAACCGTCTTTTCCATCTTGTCGCTAACGACAACACCAACCCGTTCTTTAACCGCCATAGCCCCTTACTCCTTCTCTACGTCGGACGTCGTCTTTACGGCTAGTTGCCGCTCTCGCTCGATTGTCATCAGTTGTGCCAAGCGATGACGGGCATGTCCAAACTGGTGAGACTTTTCTAACTGTCGTGTAGCTTTTTGGAATCGCAGGTCGAACAGCTGTTTTTTGATAGCAGCAATTTGCTCATCTAAATCCTGATCGCTTAGATCCCTAACCTCTGAAATTTTTGGAAGGGACATAGTTAGGACTCCTCAGCTTCACGAGCAATAAACTTAGTTTTAATCGGCAGCTTATGAGATGCCAACCGCATTGCCTCCCGAGCAGTTGTTTCTGGCACTCCAGCGATCTCAAACAGAATCCGACCGGGCTTGACAACCGCTACCCAAAATTCTGGATTCCCTTTACCAGAACCCATTCGAGTTTCTGCGGCGCGCTGAGTGACAGGCTTGTCTGGAAAAATTCGAATCCAAATTTTCCCCCCCCGACGAATGTATCGAGTCATAGCACGACGGCTCGCTTCAATCTGACGCGATGTAATCCAGCACGGTTCTATCGCTTGGAGCGCAAAGTCACCGAAATTCAGATCACTTCCCCGAGTCGCCAGACCCTTCATGCGACCGCGCTGCTGTTTGCGAAATTTCGTTCTTCTAGGACTTAACATGGCTTCTTACCTTGGTTTGAGTGAGGGGTTAGGGATTAGGAATCAGGGTCTAGGGATTAGAAGCAACCTACCTCCTAAATCACCCGTCACCCTTTACACATCACCCTTCATTCGAACGATCTTCAAACTGACGGCGACCCTGTTGACGGCGACGAGGCGGAACATTGGCGGTCGCAGGCGCAACATCTTCCTGGCCTGGGATAATCTCACCCTTGAAGATCCAGGTTTTGATGCCTAGAATGCCGTAGATAGTTTGAGCTGTGGTGTAGGCATAATCAATATCAGCTCGGAGCGTATGAAGTGGCACTTTTCCTTCACGAGTAGACTCAGTCCGGGCAATTTCTGCACCGTTTAAGCGGCCACTTACCTGAATCTTGATTCCTTGCACACCCGCACGCTGAGCGCGCTGAATGGCTTGGCGAACAACCCGACGGAACGAAACCCGGCGTTCAAGCTGTTGTTGAACATACTCAGCGATTAAGGCAGCATCTGCATCAACCCGAGCAACTTCTACAACATTGATCCGGATTTGGCGGCTGTCGTCGCCTAGCTCTTTTTGCAATCCTTCCCGTAACTTTTCAATGCCGGCTCCACCTCGACCGACAACCACACCAGGACGAGCCGTGAGTACTTGCAGATCAATCTGATCAGCTTTCCGCTCAACGCGCACCTGAGAGATTCCTGCGCTGTTCAGTTCTTTTGCAACATACTTGCGAATCTTGTAATCCTCTTGCAGGAGTTTTGGATAGCGGCTAGAGTCAGCAAACCATAAAGAGCGGTGCTCCTGGGTAATGCCAAGTCGGAACCCAATTGGATGAATCTTCTGTCCCACGATGCGTCCTCTAACTGAAGGCGATGGATGGTCAATAACAAGCGATCTATATGAGTCTAATTAGCGGCCATGAGCACCGAATTAGTCATTCTCTGCGCCAGGAGCGACTGCAATAGTGATATGGCAGGTTGGCTTGCGGATTTGATATGCTCTCCCCTGTGCTCGGGGTCGGAACCGCTTCAAAACAGGGCCTTGATCGGCATATGCCCGACTGACTACCAGGTCTGCGGGGGTATAGCCTACGTTGTGCTCAGCATTGGCCACCGCAGAACGTAAAACTTTCAGCACCGGCTCACAGGCGCGATAGGGCATAAATTCTAGGATGATTAGCGCTTCTCGGTAAGAGCGTCCTCGAATTTGATCTAGCACTCGACGCACCTTGTGGGGCGACATTCGGATATAGCGGGCGACGGCTTGAACTTCTTCTACAGTAGTAACTGCCATAATCTTTCCTCTCGTGTGAACTAAGGCATAGATAGCCCATCGCTCACGGTTCTCTCTTATCGACGAGCCTTTTTATCGCTCTTGGCATGCCCCCGAAAGGTTCGGGTAGGCGCAAATTCACCCAACTTATGTCCAACCATTTGTTCTGTCAGGTAAACAGGCACATGCTGACGACCGTTGTGAACGGCGATCGTGTGTCCAATCATTTGAGGCAGAATAGTAGAAGCGCGAGACCAGGTTTTGATCACCTGCTTGTCGCCCTTTACATTCAAGACCTCAATCTTTTTGAGTAGGTGATCAGCTACAAATGGACCTTTCTTTAATGAGCGAGACATAATCTTTACCTAACCTCTAGGACTCCCGACCACCGCGACCACGTTTTGAAGTGCGACGACGACGACGAACAATCAGTGCACTGCTGGCCTTCTTCTTCTTCCGAGTTTTAGCGCCCAGAGTTGGCTTACCCCAAGGCGTAACGGGGCCAGAACGACCAATGGGAGCACGCCCTTCACCACCACCATGGGGGTGATCGACAGGGTTCATTACACTGCCTCGCACCTGAGGACGACGACCGTCCCAACGCTTGCGCCCCGCTTTACCTAAGCTGACGTTACGAACATCAGCATTACCAACCTGCCCAATCGTTGCGTAGCATTCTCGTCTGATTAAGCGAACTTCGGTTGACGGCAAACGTAGCGTGACAAAGTTACCCTCTTTTGCCACAAGCTGAGCTGAAGCGCCAGCGGCCCGAACAATTTGCCCGCCTTTCCCGGGGGTTAGCTCTACGTTGTGAACCGTAGTACCCAACGGCATGTTGCCCAACGGCATCGCATTTCCAACTTCGAAGGGAACAGTAGATCCGGCTACAACGGTTGCCCCTACAGCCAGCCCAGCCGGATGAAGAATATATCGCTTTTCACCATCTTGGTAGTAGAGCAAAGCGATGCGGGCGTTGCGATTGGGGTCATACTCAATCGAAGCAACCTTGGCTGGAATAGTATGCTTGTCGCGGCGGAAATCAATCACACGATAGAGGCGTTTATGACCACCACCACGGTGACGGCAAGTAATGACGCCCCGGTTATTCCGTCCCTTGGGACGGTGAACTGAGTAGGTCAGTGATTTTTCTGGTTCGCTGCGAGTAACTTCAGCAAAATCAGAAACCGATCGCTCTCGGGTTCCGGGGGTGTAGGGTCGATATGTACGAATACCCATAGCTCAGACTCTTAGAAGAACGGGACGCTAAATCTTGGACGAGGAGTCGGACGCCGTGAGGCTAATCCAAAAAGGGAAAGGTCTAGATACAGTCAATTAAACCTCTGGGAAGAGAGTAATAGAATTGCCGGGTGCCAGGGTAACAATTGCACGCTTGTATCTGGGCTTGTGACCCGCAAACTTACCAACTCGCTTCTCTTTAGCAGGAGGATTGCTAGTATTTACTGCAACTACCTTAACTTCAAAAAGACTTTCAATGGCCGCCTTGATTGCTGGCTTGGTGGCCTTTGGAGCCACTTCAAAAACATACTGGTTGTCTTCTAATAGCTGAGTTGCTTTCTCGGTTACTAAAGGACGGCGGATGAGATCAGGCAGTTCGCGCGCATCAAATTTAGTCACCGTAGACCTCCTGTACCTTTTCAATAGCCGTTGCCGTTGCCACAATTTTGTCGGCCGTTAGCAGGTCGTGAATGTTCAAGTTGCTAGCGGATATCATTCGCAACGTACCAATGTTACGCGCAGATAAATAGACCATATCGTTCCGCTCGGAGACGATTAAAAGCACCTTCTCCTCAGCTTCTACTCCCCAACGAGTTAGAGCTTGAACCAGCTCCTTTGTCTTAGGGCGAGAAAGCTGATCGACAAAGTCTTCCACCACGATTAGGTCTTCGGTGCGGCTTTGAAACGCGGTGCGCAGGGCGAGGCGACGCTCCTTCCGGTTCATCTTGACGGAATAGTCTCTGGGCTTAGGCCCAAAAATGACACCGCCACCCCGCCATAGAGGAGAGCGATTAGAACCAGCACGAGCCCGACCCGTTCCCTTTTGACGCCAGGGTTTGCGTCCACCACCTCGTACCTCAGCGCGAGTTTTAGCAGAGGACGTACCTTGACGGGCATTGTTCATTTGCCGAACTAGAGCCCGATGAACAATGTGAGCGGCGTTTTCTTCTTTGGCTACTCGCAAATCTAAAGAGGCTGTTCCAGCCTCGTCACCTTGCCAGTTTTTAACGATACATTCAACCATGAGCTTTCTCCTTAAATAGGGAATTAGGTATAGATGTCAGACCGGATCTCTAGTTCCTAATCCCTACTTCGCCTTCCCCACTAACTTGGCGGGCACGATGTTAATCAATGCACCGGGCTTCCCAGGAACAGCCCCTCTAATTAAAATTAGGTTGCGATCGCCGTCAACTCTTACTACCGTCAATTTCCGAATTGTCACCTGGGAACCGCCCAAGCGACCGGCCATCCGCTTACCTGGATAAACCCGCCCCGGCGTGGTGCCTGCACCTGTCGAACCAGGCTGACGGTGGTTCTTAGAACCGTGCGACATTGGTCCACGCTTGAAGTTGTGACGCTTCTGATAGCCTGCGAACCCGCGACCAATGCTGGTTCCGATGACATCCACCTCTTGCCCAGGAGTAAAAATGTCAGCCTTGATTTCCTGTCCGAGTTGATAATCGGTTGGGGCGGCAAGTCGATATTCTTTGAGGTGCCGCAATGGTGATGCCTCAGCTTTACGCAAATGTCCGAGTTCTGGTTGGCTGATTGCCTTCTCAGTAGTCGCACCAAAACCAACTTGAACAGCGGAATAACCATCTGTTTCAGCGGTTTTAATTTGAGTAACCGTGCACGGGCCTGCCTGTACAACGGTGACAGGAACAGATTTTCCCGCTTCGTCAAAAATCTGGGTCATACCCAGCTTGGTTCCAAGAATTCCAACAGACACGGTTCCACGTCTCCCTATTCACACACTACAAAGGAGCCAGAACCATCCTTAATCGCAAACGCAATTAAGGATGGTTCTAGTCAGCTCCAATGGACGTTTACAGAATCAGCCCTATCTCACACCACGCATTCACAGCAGATGGATTTCTGGGATCTCCGCAATCTCTCAGGCAGAATCTACGAACTACAAACGGTCTACGCCGCTGCACTGCCTGCATTTGTCAGGACTTGGAAAGTGAAACAATCCAGTATCCTTTTTTCAAGGCTTAGTATCAACCCCAGCTAGATTTTCCTAGCAAAGGTTGAAAAACCTTTTTCGACAACGACTAATCAGTATAGAGCAAGTTAAACGGATTTGTCCAGCAGATTCTTAAACCGAGAGCTTCAGCTGGGATTTGCCCTTGCCTAACTGAGATTTATCCTTTGCAAGTATAGCCTAGTTGTAGAATCCTGCCTCTAAGATAGATAGATTTCTAAAATTGCAGTTTTTTTTGGAGTTGGGTCAGGAGTTGGTTTAGATTTAAATCGGGAGTGCAACTGGAGAGGCAGTAGGTCTTCTAGTCCAAAAGAGCCGAGCAGGTCTTGAGATCGGTTGAGATATTAGATTTTGTAGAGCTATGTGAGACCTGAAGGAAAAGCCAATCCTTATGACAGGAAAACCCAATACGACGGGTCTATCCACTTAAAATCTCAGCGTGGTAGAGTGCTTTAGGAATAGCAAGGAACACCAGCGTATGGCACTGATTACAACAGGCAAGCCGTTTATCCGCGATCTAGAACAGTTTGGTGCACTGGGCGTGTATGTTCCGCTGGAAGGTGGACACGAAGGGCGGTATCAGCGGCGTTTACGCGGGGCAGGCTACACCTTGCTCAACATCACAGTCCGAGGGCTAGGCGATCTCTCCTCGTACTTACTTGATGTGCATGGAATTCGTCCGCCTCATTTGGGCAAAAAGAGTACCAAGGATCGAGAAGGTGCTGTAGGGTATCGCTACTATGTGCCTCCAATTGCGACTTACCAAGTAGAGTCTCTACCTGTTAAATCCAAAGGGCTGGTGATTTGGATGATGGAAGGCCATATTCTTGAGCCGTCTGAGCTAGAGTTTTTAACCAAGCTCCCTCTGACCAATCCTAAGCTCAAGATAGTGCTGGAAATGGGAGGCGATCGCAGCTTTACCTGGAAGCCATTGCAGGATGTGTTAGCTGCTGCATAAACACCTTCACTAGGTTAATAGCTTTAGTACTACTGAGGCTGTAGTTATGAGTCTACTAAGGCGGTATGAGCTGGTTTTTGGTTGATGACTGAATGATCTTTGTCATTGGGCGTTCCAAGCGATCCCCAGTTTGTAGTACACTATGGGCACCATCGGTATCTGCCGATTTTGGATTAACCCACTAGCATGTAAGGGTGATTAAATTGCACACCCCCTTACGGTCTCTTAAGAAAGGTAGTTGGTTTAAGCTCATTTGCGGAGCCAGCTTCCAACACCTCCCTGCAATTCGTAACCTAGCGTTGGCGTATACTCTGGCGGGAGCTGACTGCGTAGATGTGGCAGCAGACCCGGCAGTTATCAGTGCTGCACGCGATGGCATGCAGGCTGCTGCGCTCATTTCTTCGCGGATACAAGGGCAAGAACCTACCCCGCAGGCCGCTCCTTGGCTAATGGTCAGTTTTAACGATGGCGAAGATCCGCATTTTCGTAAGGCGGAATTGAACCCTGCGCATTGCCCGCCAGACTGTCCGCGTCCTTGCGAAGCTGTTTGCCCCGCTCAAGCGATCGCCTTTAAGGCTTCAGAGGGCGGTATTTCTGGCGTGATCGATAGCCGCTGTTATGGATGCGGGCGCTGTCTGCCGCTTTGCCCAATCCAGCAGATTTCAACTCGCTCTTATGTTTCAACCCCCGACACCCTGCCTGCGCTGCTACGACTGGCAGATGCCGTAGAAATTCATACCCAAGTTGGCCGTTTGCAAGATTTTGATCGGTTGTGGGCAGCGATCGCTCCTGAGATGAACCGACTGAAGCTAGTTGCAGTTAGCTGCCCTGATGGGGAGGGTTTAATTGACTACCTACGCGCATTGCACAAACGCATGTCCCCGTTATCTTGTCCCGTGATTTGGCAAACAGACGGCAGACCCATGAGCGGGGATATTGGTGATGGCACCACGCGCGCGGCGATCAAACTAGGACAGAAAGTGCTGGCAGCAGACTTGCCTGGATATGTGCAGCTGGCTGGCGGCACGAATAGCCATACCGTACCCAAGCTACAAACCCTAGGACTATTGCGTAGCAAAGAGTCAGGATTAACGCGACCTATTGCGGGAGTTGCCTATGGTAGTTATGCTCGGGTTTTACTTACACCTATCCTCGACCAGTTAGAGCACAGGGGTAAGCACTCCCCAGGGGCACTCCATTCAACTCATTTAGAAACCTTTCCTGATTTATTAGAGCAAGCTGTGGCGCTAGCAGCCTCTATAGTTTCTCAACTAAAGACGCCAAGTGAGGTCCTGAGTTCAGGTTCAGATCCATATCCAGAACCCTATAAGGGCGATCGCCCTATGCCTAATGTTGCTGCATTTCCGCTTTAAAAAACACGAGTTCTGCCATGAATAGTTTGCCTGCAATGTCGCGATAGTCTCAGATTTTCCCCCAAGCATGTTTCCTATACACAGTGCTTTGTTCAAGGTTTTTATCGGTTACCCATTAACAAAATCCCTATGTCATCTAACGGTAACGACTCTACCGACCAGCCCATCTCTGCGGTGCCGGATACGACGCCTTCAAGCAT
>CASBQJ010000527.1 GCA_949127705.1 Synechococcales cyanobacterium PMM_0085 | reverse complement strand
TCACCCGACTACTTCGACCGCAGCCTGATTCAAACGTTCATCGCTATTTCGGGTGTAGATGGGCTAGATGAAGGCTGCTACTACTACGCGCCCACGGCTCAAGAACTGCGTCAGATCCGGTTCAAAAATTTCCGCCGTGAGCTGCATCTGCTGTGTTTGCAGCAAGACCTCGGGCGCGATGCCGGAGCGGTGCTGTTCCATACTGCCGACCTGAATCAATCGGTCAGTCGGTATGGCGATCGCGTCTATCGCTACCTGCATATGGATGCAGGGCACTTGGGGCAACGGCTCAATCTGGCTGCAATCCATCTGGGGCTGGGCGTTAGCGGCATCGGCGGCTTTTTTGACGACCAGGTGAATGAGGTGCTGGGCATTCCACCCGATGAAGCCGTGCTGTATATTACTACCTTAGGCCGTCCGCGAGGCTAAAACTCCTGAGGCTAAAAACTCCTGAGGCTAAATATTGACCATGAGCGCCAGTGCGGCTCGACCCTATACCCTGCTCTCCATTGCGGCTGCCATTTTAACCATTGGCCTAAAAACGGGTGCCTATCTGGTGACCGACTCGGTGGGGCTACTCTCCGATGCTATGGAGTCGGTCATTAATTTGGTTGCCGCATTAGTGGCGTTTTGGGCGCTCTCGTTTGCGGCCAAACCTGCCGATCAAGAACATCCTTTTGGCCATACCAAAGCTGAATATTTCTCCAGTGGGCTAGAGAGTGCGCTAATTGTAGTGGCGGCCATTGGGATTGCGATCGCCGCTTACGATCGGTTGCTTAGTCCCCACCCAATTGAGCAACTGGGAGTGGGGCTAATACTATCACTGGTTGCCACGGCCATTAACGGCGGCACGGCCTGGGTGCTGCTGCGGGCTGGCAAGCGATTGCGATCGATTACCCTGCGCGCCGATGCCCATCATCTGCTGACCGACGTGTGGACGTCGGCGGGTGTCTTGATCGGGATTGGGCTAGTCAAACTAACGGGCTGGCTGATACTCGACCCAATTATTGCGCTATTGGTTGCCGCCAACATTATTTGGGTCGGTGTGCGGCTGTTGCGAGAAACCGGCTCGGAGTTACTCGATCGCTCCATCCTCGCCGATGAGCGCAACCAAATCAAGACCCTGATGATGCCTTATGAACAACAAGGTATCCAATTCCACGCGCTCAAAACCCGAGGGGCTGGCTCACGTCGCTTCATTAGCTTCCATGTATTGGTGCCGGGAGCCTGGACGGTGCATCAGGGGCATCAACTGTGTGAGGAACTAGAACTCGCCATTATTCAGCAACTCCCTGGTAGCTATGTCATCACGCACCTAGAACCGCAGGAAGATCCAGAATCTTGGACGGATCAGGAATTAGACCGGACGCCACTTGCCTAGGTAGGGTAAAGGGGCGATCGCCTTCCACACTTTTCCCTACTCTTCCAACACCTCTACTAGCTCTTCGATGGTTACCTCAAAGGCATGAGCCAGTCTGCGAATGGCGGTGTAATCGGTCATCGTCATCGCATCGCGCTGCACGTAGTTTTTTACCGTACTGTAATTTAACCCGGCGCGTTCGGCAACATCTTTCAGTGTCCAGCCCCGTTGGTCGGCAAATTCTCGAATTCTTAACCGAATTAAACCCATTCAGATATTGACAAAGACTCGATTGAGTCTTTTAATAGAGCTTAGGAGGACTCAGCTGAGTCTTTTTGTTAATTGATTCAAGATGATCGCTCAGCGTTTTGCAAAATTGCCTAAACGTCTCATTCTTTTTTAAGGTACCCCTATGATATCTCCAAAGTCTGTCCCGGACTTGCTCCGGGCACCTGTTCCGGCTGCGCCTGAGGGCAAACAGCCCGTTCGCGTGCTCATTTGCGGCATCCCGTCAGGAGTCGAACAGATGGTGCATCAGCTTTATTTAAAGGGCTTTGCCCAGGTGGGTGAATGGTCACCGCCATTGCCATCGCCGCTAGAGGGTGAAATTATCCGAATTTTGGTGCGCTATTGGATAGTTTCGTAGAGACGCGGTTAATGCGGCTCTACCAGAGCTGTTGATGGTTGCCCTAAGCTATGCCCTGTACCGAAGGCTGTATGCCCATTTCCTCCTCTACTTTGAGCAAGTTGGCAATTCGCGCCTCAGTAGAGGGGTGCGTAGAAAACAAACCGCTGAGGAACTGCTTGGGAATGGCATTGACAATCAGTAACGGTTCAAACGCCGGGTTGGCATTGAGGGGAATTTGACGAGCGCTGGCTTCTAGGCGCTGTAAGGCTCGCGCTAGTGCTCGTGGGTTGCCAGTGAGTTGAGCTGAACCCGCGTCGGCCTCAAATTCGCGGGTGCGGGAGATGGCCATTTGAATCACGCTGGCAGCCAACGGAGCCAGGAAAATGGCCAGTAAGGCTCCGAGGGGGTTGCCGCCATTTTGGCGATCGCGATTCCCGCCCATGCCGCCAAACATCAGGCTATATTGCATCATCTGCGCCAGCCAAGAAATTGCCCCGGCAACGGTGGCAGCGACGGCCTGCGTCAGGGTGTCGCGGTTGCGAACGTGACTGAGTTCGTGGGCAATTACGGCTTCTAGCTCGTCTTCGGGCAGCATTTGCACAATGCCTTGGGTAACGGCAACCGCTGCATGGTTGGGGTCGCGCCCGGTAGCAAACGCATTGGCACCGGGGCTAGGGATCACATACAGCGCAGGCATTGGCAGTTCGGCGCGATCGCACAACCGTTGAACTATCGCATACAATCCTGGCGCTTCTGCCTCCGAAATGGGCTGAGCCTGATAGGCCGCCAGAGCAATTTTGTCAGACGAATACCACGAAAACAAATTGGTGGCAGCAGCAATCACCAGCCCAATCAACGCGCCGCCGTTGCCGCCCAAGGCGTACCCAATGCCCACTAGCAACCCGGTGAGCAGACTCAAGAGGGCAAGGGTTTTAAATTGGTTCATATCTTAGGTTCCTACTTGCGGATGTATCGTTAAACGAATTGACTGTCCAGCTACCCCCCCAGCTAACCCCTTAATCGTCGTATTTAAATTGTGCATCTAAATTGCCGCGAGGAGAATGTCGTTCGATAGGGGAAAACCCGTTACGCCGTTGGGGGGTTTCTACACTCGCCCATCGGTGGCGATCGCACTGCTGCTGAGTCAGGGGATGAGGGATAGAAGCTATGTCAGTCAAGCAGTTCTGCGACTCAGGGCAGCAGTGGGTTTTTGTTTTGAGTGGCGGAGATAATAGTTTGCTCAATTCGCTTGCAGCGGGTTTCTGGCCGTTTGGCACTTGCAATCCATCCAAGAATGACTTTCTTCGATGAATTACTGAATGTGGCAAAGTTTTGCTGGGCAACGAGGTTGGCCTCTAATGCCTGAATTAAATCGGTAGGCATCACTAGGGCTTCAATGGCATCTAGAGCAATCCATGACCCGTCTTGCTGGGCAGCTTCAATTTTGCGCAACCCCACCTCAGTCATTAGCCCCTGTGCCAGCAGTTCTTCAATATATTGCTTGTTTAACTTCGACCAAACACTTTTTGCTTTACGCGGGGTAAAAATTTGCTTGTACCGGGTTTCGTCCAACGATTTGACCTTGCTATCGATCCAGCCAAAACACAGCGCTTCTTTGACGGCTTCGCTATAGTGAACGCTGGATAGACCGCTGGTTACTTTGTAGTAAACCAGCCAGATTCCCGTCGCAGTGCGATGATTTGTCTCCAGCCATCGCCGCCATTCTGTGCGATCGCCAGCATAAACCTGTTCCAGTTGGTCTTCAAACTTTGGCATGTCCTTCGTGTTTACCCCAACGTCTAAACTGCACTCTCGATTCGTTCTCAGGTGAACCGCTAGGGTTCCACTTACAGATCAAACTTACAGATCAAACAGATAAAATCGGTTGCAATCACCGCCTGTAATGCTCAAAACTCTGCTGGTGCTCTACACTCCTTTGGTCGGTTGGGTTGGCTTAGGCTGGCTGCTGGGGCACAAATTGCCCGCCTCGACGCCAACCGCCCTCGGTCTGATGCTGTTTTGGATTGGGGTTCCCCTCAGCACCATAGGCTTTTTACGCCATGCTAATTTAGCGGGTTCGATTTGGGTTGCACCACTGGCTGCCTGGATCGCCATCTTTTTGGGAGCAGGCTTGGCTTGGCTCTGGTTGCAGCAGCAGTCCCGCCTAGTTTTATCTGAACAGAAAAAAGCCCCACTGGATTCCGCAGAACTCACTGAGGGCGTTGAGCAACAAAAACTCTGTACTGAGGTGATCGTACCGATACCGCTAGATCGCGCGCGCGCCACCCAGGGTAGTTTTTTGCTGGCGGCCATGGTGGGAAATACCGGCTACTTAGGTTTCCCGGTTAGTCTGGCGCTGATTGGCCCAGATTATTTTGCCTGGACGTTATTCTACGATATTTTGGGAACTGCGCTGGGAGCTTACGGGTTAGGCGTTGTGTTGGCGGCTCGGTTTGGCCAGGGCAAACAAACCGTCTGGGATCTGGTAAAAACCCTGCTCTACAACCCCGTGCTCTGGAGTTTTGGCGTCGGGCTATGCATCCGAAATGTCCCCTTTCCGGCAGTGCTAGACCAGGCGCTTTATGCTGGAGCCTGGGGCAGCGTCACGGCTTCACTGGTGCTGTTGGGAATGCGGCTCAGCCAAATTTCATCGGGGCGCAGCATTCAGCTGGCGATCGCTAGCTTGAGTATCAAAATGTTAATTGTGCCGCTAATCATGGGAGTGGGTATTTCTATGCTGGGGTTTACTGGGGCACCACGACTGGCGATGGTGCTCCAGATATCTATGCCGCCTGCCTTTGCCACGCTAGTAATCGGCGAAGCCTACCAGTTAGATCGAGACTTGACGGTTACAGCCTTGGCTCTCGGCTCCCTAGCAATGCTAGCAACGTTGCCGCTTTGGCTAATCCTATTTCCGCTCTAAATCAGAGTGTCTTAAATCAGCATGTCTTATCCATCAACGACTAAGTCGATAGCGCTAGTAGAAGACGGCACAAGGTTAGCTACTGTAGGGCGGGCATCTTGCCCGCGCAGGCTGGAAGCCTGCACTACGAACGGTAGGCAGATTTACGCCTCCGACTACTAGCCAACCCAGCTGACGTCGCTATCTGAGGAATTGACGGGTGGCAATGGCTTTGCAATCGGAACATCGCGTCGATTTTGGGATGCTTTGCCGTTACTTTGAGGAGTACTAGCGGCAGGCGGCGGCGGAGCCGGCACCGAAGGTCTTGTGGGGACGGCCTTAACGACCTGAGGCGCTGTGGCTGGAGCCGCCTGCTCTCTTGCCTGAACGGCTCGGCGTTCTGGAACGATTACTTTTTGCATAACCCACTCAACGGTTTGTTCTTTCAACCAACCGCGAGCGACTAGAACTTCCCCAAACCTCATGCCAGTGGCCTTTTGGTCGTTTAGAGCCACATGGATCTGAGCTGGAGTTAGCAACCCAGCTTCTAGCAAATAGCTACCCAACCGTTTGATATTTGAGCTGGCACTAGTGGGGACAGTTTGCACTTGGTAGCGATCGCTCCTATCTCGCATCAGTATCCATCGCTTCAATACAAAGGGGCAAAAGGCAAGGATGCAATAAGAATCTCCCCGCAAGAGGGGTGTAACACCTATTGACGAAATTTAATTTAACCAAAAATTTATTTATATTCGGTCAGTTGGAGTTCTTCACAGTATAGCAACTGATTTACGCTATCTTTACTATTCAATAAGGAATATATGCCGAGTCCATCAGTAGGTAGCGGTACAGCTTTAGAGATAAAAATGTAATGTAAAGCGAACCGCTCAGTTCAACTAGGTTTAAGGCCAGCGTTGGGCGGTCAGCCCTTGACGCCGCTGCCACTGTCAGTAGGCACAATGTAATGCTGCATCAGCACAAACAGCAGCAAGATTGGAGCCACCGAAATGACTGAACCTGCGGCAATTAAACGCCAGTCTAAGGAAAAAGCACCCGCTAGTTTTGCCACGCCCAACGGCAAGGTGTAATATTCGGGCTGATCTAAGATGATTAATGGCCAGAGAAAATCACTCCAAGAGCCGATGAACACGAAAATTGCTAGGGTCACTAGCGCCGGACGAATAGCTGGCAGCATGACGTGCCACCAAATCCCTAGTTCTGAGCAGCCGTCCATTCGACCCGCTTCTTCTAACTCTTTGGGCACACCCTGAAATGCTTGCCTGAGCAGGAAGATGCCAAAGGCAGAGGCGATCGCTGGAAAGATCAATCCTAGGTAAGTGTTTCGTAGTCCTAGCTGCACCATCAGGATATATAGCGGAATCATTACAATTTGAGCCGGAATCAGAATCGTGGCGACGACTAATGTAAATAATCCTTCCCGGCCTCGAAAATTGAGTCGCGCTAGGGGATAGGCTGCCAGGGAGCAAATTAGCAGGTTGAGGCAAACCGTCAGCACTGCCACCAAGGTGCTGTTAAATAAGTAGCGCCCAAAGGGGTTGGTTTGCCATACGGTCACAAAATTTTGCAGGGTCGGCTGGCTCGGCCACAGCTGGGGCGGAAACTGAAAGATATCTTCGCCCGGAGATTTGAAGGCGGTGCTCACTAGCCAGATTAGAGGCAGCAGCAGCGCTAGGGCGATCGC
>CASBQJ010000526.1 GCA_949127705.1 Synechococcales cyanobacterium PMM_0085 | reverse complement strand
TTTCAGTTCTATCGCGCCCTCTTCCAGCAAGGTTACTCAAGACCAGGCAGCAGGGAAAATCGAGCCTAAAATACATCCCTTGGCAAGAAGCAACCCGGATTCTAAATAAATACGCGCCCGGTTGGAACTGGGAGATCCGATCGACGACGGCCACAGCCGATCGCCTGTTCTTAGTTGGTCGGCTGACCATCCCAGCAACCGAGGGCATGGTCTACCGAGAAGCCACCGGGACGGAGTTGTTAAAGGAGGAAAAAGAGGTTTGGCTAGGTGAGAAACCTAACCGAAGATTGCTCAGAGATGAACTCGATCGCCCGGTAACTGAAGCGAGAGAGTTAGCCTACGGCGACCCTAGCAGCAATGCTGAGAGCATGGCCTTTCGTCGAGCTGCCGCGAGGTTTGGTCTATGTTTGAATCTCTACGATAAAGACTAGAAGTGCTAAATTTAGTGCTATCGAGTTTACAGAGTTTGAGCATGGAGACGACCAGTAAAGCCATTTTGGAGAAGATTCAGGAACAGGCTGAAGAGAAATGGGGCGATAAATGGTTACTAGAATTAGTGCGAAAATACTGCCAAATTAGTGGTGATGAATCTGCTACAGTCCGCACTCGCAAGCCCCAGATCGCTAGAGCTTTTGAGGTTGGGAGCTGCACGTTAGAGACAGCGATCGCCCTGGCCGCTGCCGTTGGTTGCAAATTTCAGATGAGCTGTACGAGCATTGAGGTAATTGATCTATGACTACGCCGAGAACAAGGACAAGGAAGAAGTCAACGTTAGCGGAGATATCGGTAGAGCCATCCTCAGAGATATCGGTAGAGCCATCCTCAGAGGTATCGGTAGAGCCATCCTCAGAGGCACCCACCACAAAGAGGAGGGGACGTAAGCAAGCCACCGACGACACAGCGATCGCCACCGACCCGCTGAAAAACTGGGTAAATCTGGAGCTAATCCCAAAAGAACCCGCAGTCAAACGAGAGTGGATTGTAATAAACCTAATCCCCACCGAGTTAGGCACACAGAGCCGCAGCACAACAAGCCAAGCGACCATTGACGAGTACGCCACCACTATGGTTGATGGCCTCTGGCAATGGGAACACGACCCATTACCAAAGCTTTTCTGGGATGGCGAGAGTTATCACCCCGGCGACGGCCACCACCGAATTAAGGCAGCGGTCAAGGCTAAAGTTAGTGCAATTTTCTGTGAAGTGCAGATTGGCAGTCTAAGAGATGCAATCTTTTACAGCCTATCTGCAAACCGCTTTCACGGATTGCAGCGCACCAACAGCGATAAGCGGAATCAGGTTGAAATCGCGCTTAAAGATGAAGAGTGGCAGACAATGAGCGACCGGGCGATCGCGGAGCATTGCGGTGTAAGTGCCCCCTTTGTGGGGAAGCTACGCGTTGATCTGGTGGAGCAAGGCACTGTAACTGTTTCTAGTGAGCGCACGGACAAGCGAGGTAGGAAGCTAAAAACCGACAATATCGGCACCAAAGCCAAGCCAGACAAAGGACGTAGAGCGGATGGGAGCATTGATCGGCGCTCCAGTTCAGCCCGTGGGGGAAGTGGCGCTCAAAGTGTCCCAGAAGTCCACGGCAACAGTAGCGGCGAGTTTGTCACATTCAAACCAGCGGCCAGCCTTAAAGAATGTCTAGCTGCCCTAGCCGCAGAGTATGGAGGAATGGAGGTATTGGCCTTAGCAGTTCTGGAGCAATGCTCACAAACGGAGCTAGAAGCAGTTCTGGAGAAAGCCGGAGGGTAATTCCGCCAACAACTCAGGATCTTCGATACTTAAAACCCGATAGAGTTTTCAAGATTCGTGGCATTACTCTACAGATATCTCAGCCTCGACCTCTATAAAGCTCTGTGCGATCAACATCAGCAGCCATGCTCGCTCTCGATTATTCATAGACTCTATCTGCTGTTGAATAGAGGCTTGAGTATTGCGCCCATAGAGATCGGCCACCAGTTGTTCTGTTAGCTGGCCCCGCAGCCGTGCGATCTTTTCAAGATTTCGTAAGTCGGGAAGGCTTTTACCAGTCTCCCAGCCGTGGATGGTTGACTGAGAAACGGCAAACAGATCCGCCAGATCACGTTGAGAGCGATCGCCGCGCACCTCTCGAACAATCTCAGTCAATCGCTGGAATACAGACTCATCCAAGGTTTAACCCCGTTACGTAATTATTTAATTACGTAATTACGTAATTACGTAATTACGTATTATGCTAGTGAGTGACCAACCGATTAAATCTAATCGCTTAAAAAAATGAGCCAGCAGACAGCCCGCGAAAACATTACAACTCGCATGAAAAAAAGCCTTAAGCAGCAGCTTAAAGCCCAAGCGGTTGCAGAAAATCGCTGCCTTGCCGACCTGTTAGAAGATGCAGCAGTTTTGTACTTGAGCAGCAAAAAGGGAAAAGCAACATAAAACAGCACAGCACCAAAAGCCCCATCCCTGTTAGCAGCAGGCATGGGGCAGTCTTTATCGTTCTTGAAAGTCCCCATAGCTGTTAGTCGCAGCTACGGGGATTAATTAAACAGGTCATCTCTACATTTATCATGACAAATTCATCCCACAGACGTCTTCAGCAAAAGACGCAAAATCTTTACTATCCTCTCACACCAAAAATAGCAAAAGAACTGCGATCGCTCCCACTGTTCGCGGCAGATTGGCGGCTTTGGAGTTACCTAGTGACCCTAGACCCGTTCGGGGAAGAGTACCAAGAACTACCCGACCTAGCCACAATTTTGATCGAGTGTAACATCAGCAAAGCCAGCTTCTACCGGGCTTTGGCGAAGTTTGACGAGCACCAGCTATTCGATACCCAACCCATCAGAATTGCGTTTCTTAATTTGCGCGGGTCGAAAAGTCGCACACATGAGACTGAAAATCTCACACATGAGACTAAAAGTCGCACACATGAGACTGAAAATCTCACACATGAGACTTTTGGTTCTTTAGAGAGAAACTGTAAGGTAGACGGGGTAAGCAATACAGATGATTACGCCGAATGTACCAATACAAAACAAAAAACTTTAAAAAAGAACAGAACAGAAGAATCTGTTTTTCCGGCCATTAACAGAGAAGGACTTGGTACATGCTCAGACGGGTCTGAAAATTCCCCAAAACAAGAAATGCAAAGGCTTTCAGCCCTTATTGAAGCCGAAGGAATTAAAACAAACAAAACAATTAAAACAGCCCTCGCAGAGTTAATAAACAGGGTAGGTTCCGCCGCTGCCACTAAAACTGTGGAAAACTCCCTAAGTGCCGTCCTAGAGCAGGTTTCAAGGGGTACGGTGAGAAATAAAGGAGGATTGTTAGTGGCATCGCTGAAGCGAGGGTACACGGCCAATGAAGCGAAGCGGAAAGCGCGCACTTCTAGAGAGCCACCCAAAGCGCCCGATATGATGACCGTGGAAATTGCTATCGATCAAGCGTTGCTGAGGGGCGATCGCAGCTATGCCCTAGCAAGACTTCAGCAGCTATGGGCTGAGGGTTGGCATATCCAGCTTGAAGAAACTCTGTCAATGAGGCGAGATTGGCAGCTCAATATCACAACTGAGGGCATTAACGATATCTCGGTTAGTTCTCCACACGCCCACACTGAGGATTAGAAGATTTTGCAAGAAACTCTCACCTTCTGTATTAGTGCCGAAACTCACTGCAACGAATGGGAGCAAATGTGGACAGAACTAGCAGACGTTAACGGAGGCGATCGTGCTTGCGAAGACCCTTGTCGTGGGGAGCTTTGGCAGTACCTCTGTACATCCAAAGCAGCAGATGGACAATGGTTCCACTATTTCCGGCATCGTCGCCACCCAGCCACGCAACAACCGCAGAGCCTGTTAATTAAAACCGATGCAACCAGAATCAAACCTTTGGACTTATAGCCTGAATCTGACCATACCGTGCTAAATCGTAGCCTGTAATTCTGGCGGCTCAGCTTCCATTGTGAACGAATGGTGAACTTACGTACTGTCGCTAGTACCATAGTTCCGAAATTTCGCCGTTGCCGGGTACCGGATACGATTGGCACGCTGAAAGGAACGCATCTAAATTCAGCATGGCACTCTCAAAAATCCTCTCATCTGCTTGGACCGGTATTAAATTCGTCGCTAAGGTGGTTGTTTATATTGCAGAACGGCGACGATCCAGCACCAGACCGATTGCAATAGTCGCGCAGGTTATCCAAGAGTCTGACACCACCACAGTAGATATACTCCCTATCGCGGAACAGGCAGAACTTCAAACAGAACCGTTACAAAAACTAGCAGCAGTTGAAAGGACTGTAAACGTTTCTAGTACCCAGCGACGACGAAAGAGCCAACGCGGCAGGCTGGTAGAAGAACTTCTAGATGAGGCATCCCAGGAAGGCGCTGTGACTTACGACGAATTCATTCTGTTCGTTAAGGAGAAGACGGGCGAGGGTTGCAGTAGGCGGATTGTGGCGAGTTGGAAGAAAGCGAGAAAGCTAGTTAATGCCACTACATAACGGAACCATTCTCAAGCTTAGAGAAACGGAAGCGGGGCAAGTGGGAGAGGCGTTAATGTCTAGCCAATCTCTATTGGTCACGGGTGAACCCGGCAGCGGCAAGACCACTCTCGGTAATCAAATTAAGGAACGGTTGGAAGGCCAGGGGTACACGGTGGCGATCGCATCCTACGCGGGCGCTGCTAAGGAAACGCTGACGACAATCGCTGACCAGCTCAGCGTGTCCACTGTGACGGACGATGATCGCCCCAAGCAACTTACAGCCGCACAACTACGAGACGCATTGCTAAAGGCACTACAGCGGCCTAAGACATGCCTGATTGCAGATGATGCTCACCGATGGTCTAGCAGCCTGCGGTACTGGCTAGAAGACATCCACAGAGGCAAAGGGTTGTTGTTGCTGCTGGCCTATGATGCGCAGCCCAAAGATATCTTTACCAAAATGCCGCTGTTTACTCTAAGCGCAGTCCCAGATGACGAAATCCGGGAATTGATGCGAGGCGAGGCGATCGAGCAGGGCATCACACTGGGAACCAAAGAACTGGCAGACCTCCAGCAGCGGGCAGGGAACAACCCCGCGATCGCCAAGCGGGTCGTCAGGGAGACAGTTCTGGGCTTGGGTGAGGATAGATCCCAAGAGCATTACCAGTACATCGACGGTACGCCCTTCTTGATCGCTCTCATTGCAATGATCGGCGTCGTCCGTTTCGTTGGGCTTGGATTGGGCGATAAGGCACTGTATGTCTTGGGCGGAATCATGACGATCGGAGCGCTCGTTCTACGTTCCGTACTTTATGCCGCAAACCGAGGCAGGCGAAGGCTTTAGGGAATTCGTTCCAGTTAATAAATTTTTAAATTTTGATGTCCAGTTTACTCATGCTCGCTTGAAAAATCGACTTCTGGAAGGGTTGTTGTGGCTGGAAAACTTTTACCAATGAAATAAACCAAAGTAACAAAACAACTTAGCTCAGATGAAGGCGAAATCAAAATGATGTCAGTCACCCATGCAGCGATCGCCATCTGTACCACCAGCATTGCCCTGGGAAGTGCCGACGGATTCATCCTAGGAACAGCATTCATCGGTTCACAGTTTCCAGACCTAGACAAAACCGATAGCTACATCGGCAAAGTCCTTTACCCCATCGCCCGGTATCTAGAAGAACGCTATCCCCACCGCACCATCACCCATAGTTTCGCCTCATCGGGAGTATTAGCGATCGCCACCCTACCCATCCTGTTCTGGCTGCACTGGCATTGGTGGGCAGCGCTCAACCTAGGGCACTTCTGCGGATGGTTTGCCGATTGCTTCACCAAAGCAGGTACTGCTGCCTTCTTCCCGAGTACCGCCCGATTAGTCATCCCTGGCAACCCCAGAGCGAGACTAACCAGCGGCTCCACCTGGGAGTATTGGGTACTAGCGATCGCCTTCTTTTTAGCAGCAACCAGCATCAACCTGGCCAGCGCCGGAGGCATCAGCGAACAATTTGCACGGGGCTTCTTTCAGGATGTTGGAACGGCATCGAAACTGTACCAGCAGTACGGCTCCAGTCAAATCATCATCGCTAGGGTGGAAGGAATGCACCGATACACCCAGCAGGCCATCAGCAGCCGGTACACCATCCTAGAAGCCAGCGCCACAGACCTGATCGGGCAAGAAGAAATAACCGGGAAGCTTTACAAGATTGGGAACTCCCCAGATTCACAGATCCAGCCCAACAAAGTGAAGGTCGAGTATGGCGATCGCCTCAACATCACCGCTCAAGAAGTCACCCTCAAAGACATCGCCGTTTCCGATTGGATCTTGCGCCTGCCTCAGAACTGCTACATCAGCGGCTCACTGCTAGTAGAAGACAGCACAGACCTACAGATGGCACCCAGCCTTGAGGAATTCAACACCATCCGCATGTGGGGTGGCCAGCTTGAATTGCAAAATGCTAGACCATCGCAGATTGCTAGCCAGTTAGGGGAATTCTGGATTCTAGACGGCAAAGCAATTATCAAGGAGAGGACGCTGTGAGACTGGCAACGTTTATGGTGCTGCTGGTACTATGCACCGGATGCAGCGGGAAGGCGATATCACAGCAGACACCACCAGAAGCAACCGTAATTACTGGGGAGCAGCTATCAGGAGGAACGGCACGGAAGATCACGCTACGATTAACCCTCTCATCCCCATCAGACCTACAGGTGAAGGAAGGCGATCGCATCCAAGAAGGCGGCATCCTCTCAGACCGGGTACGCGATCGGCAGCGACTAGGCGGGCGGCTCGAACGGATACAACTCCAGATCGGTAAGGCGCAGCAGCCTCTATCGGGTCCTGCCTCAGCTCGGCAAATTTCAGAAGTTGCAGGATTACCCCCGGCAAATTTCTTAGGTGAAGTAGCTGAAGTAGAACGGATGCGGCTCAAGGTAGATGCAGCGGAGCGAGATCTATACCAGCAGCAGCGCATGGTGGATATGGTCGATAACCTACCTGATGACCAGGTGCCGGAGGCCGTTCTACCCCACGAAGAAGAGGTACTAGCGGCACGGCAGCGCGACCTAGACCAGGCGAAGGCAGAACACGTACTTGCCCAAGCGAAACTTTCACAGGCGCAGAACGATCGGCAGCATGAAGAGTATCAGCATTCAGTCATGATGAGCAATCGACTATTGCAAGTGCAGCAGAACGACTTGCAACGCAGTGAGCAGATCCAGCGCCAGCAGGAATCTGAAAGCGATCGCCAATATAAGCTCAGTCAGCTTGACCAGCAGAAGGCTCAGCTAGAGATGCAATTGCTATCTCTGGCAACGGTACGCAGTCCCTTTAATGGCAGAATTCAACGGCTTAGGTGGGAAGGGCAGAATGACCAAGATCTTATTGTCGAGCTTACTTTGGTTACTGATGGCGACGACGGCGAGCGCCCAGGAGGGAGCGCTACCCCTGCCACCGGAGCCACCACCGACAGCGCCGGAACTACCCGTTGATCAAGCGGTTCCCTTTGATGAGGAACTACCCCCCGATGAGGGAATGGGCATCGAGGAGGCAGAGGAAATCTTTGAGCAGGACACTAATCCGCTTAACCCGGCTGGCGACTCATTAGAGCGGCTGATACAGCTTCAAATCAACGATGATTCCTGGAGTGCCATGTTAGGGGAGCTGCCCTGCCTGGAGGCTTCAGAGTCGTGTATCTTGCAACTGCAAGAAATGGCGATCGCCAATAATCCCACCCTGGCAGAGATTGACATCCGGGTAGAGGCCATCAACGAACGGATCGAATCGGCTCGAACAAATAACCAGCGCTCGATCAGGCTTGGCATTTTTGAGCCGTTGTTCCAGGACTTGATCAGGGTTGAAACTGTGCAGCGAGTGGCT
Source organism: Synechococcales cyanobacterium PMM_0085 (assembly GCA_949127705.1). Lineage (GTDB taxonomy): Bacteria > Cyanobacteriota > Cyanobacteriia > Elainellales > Elainellaceae > CASBQJ01. The sequence continues at coordinate 1,370 of CASBQJ010000526.1, read as the reverse complement.
GACCCCTCCAACATTCCCGTACCGGGAAGCATCGTGCAGACAGAGGAACGCGGCTTCCTGGAGAATGTGTTGGACATTTTTATTAGCCCAACCCGAGGGATTAACAATATCCTCTCGTTGATTGGCTTACCGTTGTTTCGGAATCTTGGCGGCGGCAGCGATGCCCAGCAGCAGCGGGAGATCGGTATCGCTGACCTGCAAGTGAAGGTTGCGGAGGTGGAGCGCTCGCGGGCAGAGATGGCGAATGATTTGCGGGAAGAGGTGATGTTGCAGGTGCTGACCTTTGAAACACTCAAGCGTGAGTTTCAGGGGGAGCAGGAGATCGGCAGGCGTTCAACGCTACGCACGGAGATTCTGAGCCTAAACTACCGTTTTGTGGCGGATAGCATGAACACTGCCCAATACCTTAGCGAGTTGAATAACCTCGACCAGCGGCGGCTGAATGTGTTTCGGCAGTGGGCGCAGATGCGAACCCAGCTGACGAGGATCAAAATTCTGGTGATTGGTCCCGAAAATATCTAGTAGGGTTGGCGAGTTTCGGTGTTGTAAAGTACCCCACCCCGGCAGGTTAGAGCGGGGCGAAGCGGCAGCGAGGCAAAGTTAAAGTACCCCTGAGACGATCCGTTGAGATACCAGTAAGGATTGACGGCTAGGTGACGCACGTTGTCGAATGTGCGGTTGTTGACGAAGCGCACCATGCCGCATTGGTTAGACCAGGCAAAGCGCACATGGGCACTGTGGTTTGTTGCTTCTAAGAAGCTCCCTGTCTGTAAGTTGGCCTGAGCTGCAAGGCCATCGACAAACAGCATTTCGGTATCACGCGGATATGCGACGTTACGCACCCAGCTTGTATTAATGATCTGGACTGCTCGAACCCCAGAGCTGAGGGTCTGCCATGGTAGCGACTCATTCACCTGAGTACCAGAGCAGGGCTGAGAATCGGTTGGAGCACTAGCGACAGAATTTGGCGTGATCTCTACTGTGCTGTGCTCGTAGGGTGGAGCTAGGTAAATTGTGAGGCGATTGTTTAAATAGGGGTTGAAGCGGGTCGCTCTCCAAAACTGGAGCAATCCGCAGGCATTGGGGCGGATTCTCACTCGGTATGGGCGGCCTGTGTAGGCAACCTGGACGCGGTCGCCGCACAGTAACCCCAACATATACAAACGGTTTTGGCGATCGCGCACTAGTTGCGAAGAGCGAGTCCCTGACTGTTCAGTCACAGCGCAGCGTTCAGATGAATAGGATTGTGAGGCAGGCGCGGGAACGTTAACCGTGAAACTGCCTAAGGCAGCAGCTGCCGCCGCGATGTTGCTGGTATCCTTCACCTGAGCGGATTGCAGCGCCACGGTATAGGTGCCATTGTCGTCAGC
>CASBQJ010000525.1 GCA_949127705.1 Synechococcales cyanobacterium PMM_0085 | reverse complement strand
GTCTGGAGCGGGAGATGCGGGAGATGAAAAGGGGGAATGCGCCGAAACCATAGCTACTTAAGTGCCTAGCCTAAATGTCTAGCCAATTCAAAATTTACTAAAAGTACACCAAGTCGTGATGTCGCCAAGTTACTATAGTCGCAAACCGAGCAACATTTGTAGAGGGGGCATCAGAAGACGTTAGCGTTGATCAGAAGACGTTAGCAAGGTGATTGATAAACTTTCAGACTCCGCATTTTTAAGGAACCACAGCCGCCGTGTCGTCTAACACCGCCAGACAAAAGAAAGGTCAGGGCAAAAAGCCCCTCCGTCCTACGCCAGGAAAGAGTCCTAGTCAGCCGCCCGCGCCACCATCGGTGCCGACTAGCGATGTAGCACCCATTTTTCAATTTGTCCAATCGGTGGGACAGATAACGGCGGGTACCCTGCTAGGTGTGACCATGTTGACCAGTTCGGTCATCGCGGGGGGCTTAGTCGGTTTGGCCGTCAGCTTTCGCAACCTACCTGATGTCCGAGTGCTGCGAAACTACATCCCGGCCGAGACGACATACGTTTACGACGTTAAAGGAACGTTGCTCGATAGTCTGCACGACGAATTTAACCGTGAAGTCGTAGACCTAGACAACGTTTCTCCGAATCTCAAGCGTGCCGTATTGGCGATCGAAGACAGTTACTTCTTCTCTCACCACGGGATTAATCCCACCAGCGTGGGCAGGGCAGTGCTAAGCAATCTGGAAGAAGGGCGCACCGTAGAAGGCGGATCTACAGTCACCATGCAGTTGGTCAAAAACTTATTTCTGACGCCGGAGCGATCGCTCAGCCGCAAAATTGCAGAAGCGGTTCTAGCGCTGCGTCTGGAGCAAATTTTTACCAAAAACCAGATCCTGGAAATGTATCTGAACCAAGTCTACTGGGGGCACAACACCTACGGCGCTCAAACGGCTGCCCAAAGTTACTTTGGCAAATCTGCGGCAGCGCTGACGCTGGGCGAATCGGCCATGATGGCAGGACTCATTCAAGCCCCCGAAGACTATAGCCCCTTTGTCGATTATCAGTTAGCAAAACGGCGACAGGCCACTGTTTTAGACCGCATGGTCACTCTCAAGTGGATTACGCCTGCTGAAGCGACGGACGCTAAAAATCAGCCAATTCAATTAGGTGACATTACCTCCTTTAAAGCTAGCCGCTCTCCCCATGTGACGGGGGCAGTCGTGCAAGAGTTAGAAGATCGATTCGGCAAGGATGCGGTGCTCAAAGGCGGCATGCGGGTACAGACCACATTTGACCTAGAGCTGCAAGGGATTGCCGAACAAGTCGTCAAAACTGGACATAGCCGCTTGCTGCGCCAGGGTGTGCGAGCCGACCAGATGGCGCTGGTTGCCGTCGATCCACGCACTCACTTTGTCAAAGCAATGGTGGGCAGCGTGGATTATGAACAAAGCCAGTATAATCGCGCTATTCAGTCGTTGCGGCAACCCGGTTCTGCTTTCAAGCCCTTCGTTTACTATGCCGCCTTTGCCTCAGGCAAGGTATCGCCTGACTCTACCATTGCCGACACCCCTGTTAGCTATCCGGACGGCTACGAAACCTATACCCCTCAAAACTACGGCGGTGGCTACTCCGGGACGATGACTATCCGTGCCGCCCTAGAGCAATCTCGCAACGTCCCAGCGGTGAAGTTAGGGCAAGAAGTCGGCATCAACCGAGTCATTGAAATTTGTCGCACCTTGGGCATTAAGAGTCCAATTGAGCCAGTCGTGTCACTGCCCCTAGGGTCTGTAGACCTGACTCCCTTGGAGATGGCAAGCGCCTATGCCACGTTTGCCAGTGGCGGTTGGCAATCGGATACAACGTTTATTGTCCGGGTAACCAACAGCTCAGGGCAAGTATTGCTCGATAACACGCCGTCTCCCCAGATGGTGCTAGACCCCTGGGCCGTAGCTGCACTAAATGACGTATTGCAAGGGGTAATTACGAACGGTACCGCTAAAGGGGCAAACATTGGTCGCCCGGCTGCTGGAAAAACGGGGACAACGTCGTCTGAGCGAGATATCTGGTTTGCGGGATATGTGCCGCAGCTATCGGTTGCTGTGTGGGTTGGCAATGACGACTATTCTCCGGTGGGGCAGGGGGTAACAGGGGGTAAGTTTGTTGCGCCGATTTGGCGCAACTTTATGCTGCAAGCTTTAAATGGAGTTCCGGTAGAGTCATTTGCTCCCCCGTCGGCGTTTGTCCGTCCGTGAAAACTTGCTTAATTGCGATCCCTAGGCTTGTTGTTCTAACTCAGCCTTCATCCGCTCCAATGTATAGTTCATTTGCTCAAACATTTGCTGAGGCGTCACGCCAAATTGCCCTAGCTGGGTTTTGAGTTGTTCCATTGTCATTTGAGCCATAAAATCTTCCGATAGCTCAAATCGCTTCATAAAAATGCGATAGCGTGCCATCATTTCTTCCATCTGCGCAATGAACAGCTTTTTGCCTTCCCGGTCAAACTTGCCGTAGCTAGAACCTAGCTGGGTCAGCGATTGGTAGTCTTCAAAGAGCTGTTTGGCTTCGTGTTGGACAATTTCAGAATCGAAAAATCCCATGGTGTAACCCTACTGCCGCGATCGCCTGAAGTGTAATAATACCTATTTTAGGGCAGGTGAAAGGGTGCCTAAAGTGCGGAAATTGCTACCTGTTAGCCAGAAGACTAGACTAGAACATAGATATTTATCGACATTCATCTCAGCTACGCTTGAGAATCAGTAAGTTTTAAGTTCCCAGTTCCCAGTTTTGAGTTGACTACCTAATTCAAAAATCAAAATTCAAAACTTATTTAATTATGCTCAACCTGTTCGATTCCCTATTTTCCTTATTTGGCCGCCGTCCTCAGCCCGTCAATGCTCAAGTTGAAATTTATTCTTGGCAAACTTGTCCCTATTGCATCCGCGCCAAGCTGTTGCTGTGGTGGAAAGGAGTATCGTTTAAGGACTACAAAATCGACGGCAATGGAGCCGCCCGGGTCAAAATGGCAGAGCGCGCCAATGGTCGGCGATCGGTTCCCCAAATTTTCATTAATGACCAGCACATTGGCGGCTGTGATGATCTCTACGCACTCGATCGCGATGGACGCCTTGATCCGTTACTCGCTCAAAGTGCGCTCTAATTATTAGTCTTTTTCGTCGGTGTGCTTGGATCAAACCACCCTGCTTTGATCCAACCTGATCGAGTGCCATACCCATTTGATTTCTAGTTGTGACCAATACGTTGGTAGGGGCATGGC
>CASBQJ010000524.1 GCA_949127705.1 Synechococcales cyanobacterium PMM_0085 | reverse complement strand
TCCCCGAACCCACCCCGCTGCGGCACCTGCTGATTGGCACGCCCGAGGTGGTGCAACACACCATCCACCGCTTGCACAATCTGCGCTATGCCGAAGTTGGCTTCTGGAGTCCGGTGATTCCCCTATCAGACTCGCAGCTCATCGTCCCGCTCAACCCTAATGAGATCATGCGGATTTTGGTGCGATCGATCCGCGTGATTGCATAGAGATTTTGGGCAGAGATCTCGGGTGTGGCGTTGGCGATCGCATGGGTGATATCGGCGATCGCCACACCGCCAATTCGGCGTACAGAACCCCCAACAAGCTCTTTTTTGGTCTCTACCAGTTTGGGCATCTCACAGCAGGTCAGGGAATACTTTTTCCCAATGGGTGCAGTGAAACTAGGGATGTATGGATGCAGCGGCGGGTGTGGTGCTCTGTTTGGCGTTTGTGTTGGGGTTGCTCGTTACGGGACTGCCGGGAGAGCTTTGGGGAATACCTGTGGGGGCGATCGCCTGCCCCGTTGTGGGTTTGGCCTTAGCACTTCTCATGCCGCGCCTGTGGCGAACCGGGCCGAGGGCACCGCTGTGGCTGGCGGCTGGTCTGGTCGGGCTGGTGGCAGTCCTCTATTTTCAGGTGCGATCGCCCCAGCCCGATGCGGATGATATCAGCACTGTTCTAGCGGCTCCGGCGCTGGCGAGCAGCGTGGCGCAGGCAGCTCCGGCGGTGGAAGTGCAGGGCTTTGTTGAAACGCCGCCTCGCCTCACTCGTAGCCAAAAAATTCAGTTTGAGTTAAGTGCCTTTCGGGTGCGGCTAATCACCGTAGAAGGCAAGGAAATAGAGGGCAAGGAAATTTTTGCTCAGCCTGTGAGCGGTCGCGCCTATGCGACGGTGCCGCTGTTGCAGGGGACGGGGCTATATCCGGGGCAGATGGTCAGCGTGCAGGGGGTGCTGTATGAACCAACGGCAGCGGCAAATCCGGGGGGCTTCGATTTTCGGGCGTATTTGGCGCAGCAAGGTATGTTTGTGGGGCTGCGGGGACGGCAAGTCGAGTTTCCGGAGGCGGAGGGGCGATTTGGGCAAGAACGAACCTGGCAGCGATCGCGGGTCTACATCCCCCAACGCTGGCTGTGGCAGATCCGTCAGCGGATTGTACGGGCGCAGGTGACGGGGCTAGGGGTGCCCGAAGGGCCGTTGGTCAGTGCCATGCTGCTGGGTAAAAGTGGCGTGGATGTGCCGCCCGAGGTCAAAGATAGTTTCGCCCAAGCGGGCTTAGCCCATGCCCTAGCGGCTTCTGGGTTCCAGGTCTCGCTGTTGATTAGCATCATGGTGAGCCTAACGCGATCGCTCTCTCCTCGGGTGGCGCTGCCGCTTTCGATCAGTATGCTGTTGCTCTACATTGGCCTCACCGGGTTAGAACCGTCGGTGCTGCGAGCTGGGTTAATGGGCTTTGCGGTGCTGCTCTCGATGACGCTAGAGCGCCGGGTCAATTCACTAGGCGCACTGATTTTGGCGGCAACGTTGCTGCTGCTGTGGAATCCAATTTGGATTTGGAATTTGGGATTTCAGCTGAGTTTCTTGGCAACGCTGGGGCTGCTGGTCACGGCTCCGGTGCTAACGAAATGGCTGGACTGGATGCCGACGGCGATCGCGTCCTTGATCGCAGTACCGCTAGCCGCCTACATTTGGACATTACCGCTGCAGCTGTTCGTATTTGGCGTCGTTTCGCCCTACAGCATTGTGCTCAATGTGCTGACGGCGCTGGTCATTACGCTGATTAGTTTGGGCAGTGGCGTGACGGCACTGGTGGCGCTGATGGCTCCTGCGGTTGGGGCGCTGCTTTCGGGGCTACTCTACGTTCCGGCGCATGCGTTGATCCAAATGGCCGCCGTCACCAACCAGCTACCGGGCAGCAGTTTTGCCACCGGAACGATTCAAGCCAGTCAGGCGATCGCCCTTTATCTGCTGTTTGTACTGGTGTGGTGGCTGCCTCGGCTCCAGCGACGTGGGTGGATGGTGGCCATAATCTGTATCGGCTTGATCGCAATTCCGGCGGGGTCGCAGGCGGCAACGACAGTGAAGGTGACCGTGCTAGCCACTGCCGAACAGCCGATGCTGGTGGTACAACACAAAGGCGAAGTCGGGCTAATTGGCAACAGCAGTGAATCCGATGTGATTTTTACGCTGCTGCCATTGCTGCGCCAGCGCGGGATCAATCAAATTAACTGGGCTGTCGCACCCACACTCGACGCCGATACGACAGCGGGCTGGTATCGGCTGCTGCAAGCCATCTCAATTCAATCCTTTTACAGCGTGCCTAACGCGACCCAGGCGGCTGATCCAAATTACCAAGCGCTGTTTGACAGCCTCAACACTCAGCACAGCCAGCTGATCCCGCTTCAAGTCGATCATCCCATGCAAACAGCGGCGATCGCCCTACGTCCGATTAGCCTCGACCCGCTGGCTCTGCGGTTTCAAATTGGCGATCAAATTTGGCTGTGGCTGAATCCGCCCGAGTCACCAGCCGCCCTCGCTGCCCTGTTGCCCAAACTAGCGACCTTGACCAGTGTGCTGTGGTGGCATGGCGGCGCGCTAGACGCAACGGCGTTAAAGCAAATTCGCCCAAAATTGGCGATCGCCTCTCCCCAGGCTGTTGCTGCCCCAGTGACGCAATGGTTCCACAGCCACACCATCCCGCTGTTTTCCACAGACCAAGACGGCGCAGTGGAATGGACTCCTCAAGGTGGCTTCAGCCATAGCCTCAAGGCAGACGAGTAGCCACCCCAAATTACGCGGTGCCCGTTTACCCCACGCCTAGGGTTCAATACACGCCAGGAATCAGTTTTTTTACCCGCTGTTGATACGCGGCGTAATCTGGATATTTATCTGCCAGCCACAATTCTTCGCGGTGCGCTTTGGCATTGAAAAACAG
>CASBQJ010000523.1 GCA_949127705.1 Synechococcales cyanobacterium PMM_0085 | reverse complement strand
GGGAATGATGGGGTGTCTGCGCTGGCGGCCACGGTGGGGTTTGCGGTATTTTTGGCGGCGTTGGGGGCAGCGTCCACGACGCTGTGGGGCGTGCCCGCCGAGTCGCTGAAACCTGTAATGGGCATCTCCTCGCTAGATACCGGGGTATTTGGCGGCTTGATTATGGGCTGTGTCGCCGCTTACCTATTCAATAAGTTTTTTCGGATTCAGCTACCGCAATACCTAGGTTTCTTTGCTGGGAAGCGGTTTGTGCCAATTATTACGTCCTTTGCCGCGATCGCCGTTGCCCTGGTGCTCAGCATTATCTGGCCACCCATCGGCAACGGCATCAAAGTAGCCGCCGCCGCCGCTGCCGATGGTAGCAATGTACCGCTAACGGCAGCAATCTATGGCATTGTGGAGCGATCGCTACTCCCCTTCGGCCTGCACCACATTTGGAACGTGCCCTTTTTCTTTGAAATCGGTTCCTTTACCGACGCGACTACAGGCAATATTGTCCACGGTGATATCAACCGCTTCTTTGCGGGCGACCCAACGGCTGGCATTTTGGGCGGGGCATACTGGTTCAAAATGTTTGGCTTACCCGCAGCGGCGATCGCCATCTGGCACAGTGCCAAACCCAAAAACCGCGCGATCACGGGCGGCATCATGCTGTCAGCCGCCTTTACGTCTTTTCTGACGGGCATCACCGAGCCAATCGAATTTTCTTTTATGTTTGTGGCTCCGTTGCTATACGTGGCTCATGCCTTCATGGCCGGATTCTGCGACTGGCTATTCCAAATCCTCGGCGGCAAGATGGGGTTTACCTTTTCCCATGGCTTCATCGACTTTTTCTTATTCAACAGCTTGGGAACCAAGTCGTGGATGATTATCGCCTTTGGACCATTCTTCGCCGCACTGTATTACTTTGTCTTCCGCTTTGCGATCAAAACCTTCGACTTCAAAACCCCCGGTCGTGAGGATGAGATCGAAGGCGAGGTGGCGGCGGCTCCAGTTGGGAAAGGGGCTGAACTGGCGCGGGAGCTGGTACGGGCTTTTGGCGGTCGCAACAACATCGCCACGCTAGATGCCTGCATTACCCGGCTGCGGATTACGGTCAACGATCCGAAGCAGGTGAACAAAGCCCGACTGAAGCAGCTAGGGGCGTCTGGGGTGCTAGAGATGGGCAACAGCGCTCAGGCCATCTTTGGACCGCGATCGGAAAACCTCAAGACCGATATGATCGAATACCTCAAAACGGCAGGGGCTGAGGCTGACGAAGCGTATACGCCAACGCCAGTAGCGGCCGCTGTAGTGGGAGCAGGGACGAGTGGGGCGATCGCTCCCAATGGCACTCTAGATGGGAATGGTGCCAGCAATAGTCCTGGAAATGGCTCCGGCAATGGCACTGCGCCTCCTGCCCGCGACCCGGATGCCGCCACCCGAGCGGGTGAGTTCATTCGTGCCTTGGGCGGCTCCAACAACATTCGTCAGATCGACGCGGCGGCTCTGACCCGCCTACGAGTCACAGTGGCCGACGATGCAGCTATAGACGAGGCGGCACTGGCGGCGGCTGGAGTCGATGGAATTATGCGCCTGCCAGAGCATACGCTGCATTTGATTGTGGGGCTAAATGCAGATCAGTATGCTGAGGCCGTTAAACGGCAGTTGACTCACGTTTGAAGGGCGATCGTTTAAGTTGCCACTTCTAGAGCGGAGGCTATATGAGCAATCTTGATGATGGCTTAGAGCTAGAGCAAGAACTGGAGTTGAAGGTTCATCCACGAGAATCTGAACTGGTTTCCATCCAAATCCCAAGCAGAACGCTGGAGCTGGTTGACTGACAAATCTTTCAGCGATCGTTTGCCCCGCCCTGCATTGAAAGTGCGGGCTGATAGAACGAAGTTCTCTGTAGGCATTGCCTTCCCGAACGGTAGAGGACTACAAGGGTCTTGTAACCCGTTTCAACGGGTTTGATGCCGTTAGTCCAGATTTTAATCACGGGCGGGTGAGCAACGAAGCAATCAACCGTTCAGGACTTTTGTCAGTCAATCAGTTTGGGACGGTGGGCTTGCTTGTGAACGCCCACCTGTGCGAGCAGTATGGAGGCTAATTGGGAACGATAGCATTCTCTAGCCACCCTACTGTCCTATGGAAACGGGGTGGCTAGGTTTGTGGGGTTTCCTTCTACGCCAAAATGCAGGAGAACCCCGATGATTGAAACGTTTGATCCACCGATTGCCCGCAGTTTTTTGACGGATGTTGAGAGTGGAGTGGAGAGTAAAAATGAGGGTGAAGTTCGCCCCTCGCCGCTAATTTTGCCGCTCACCTTTCAACCCGCTGGCACCCGGCCAATAGCAAATGCGGATTTTGCTGATTAGTAGCCCTAGCTGGGTAGAAGCAACCATCCACGACCTGCATGCACGCGGCTTTGCCAACACCAACGATTGGAGCAGTAAACTGCCCGGTGCCAATCCAGGCGAGGTGGTGAGCATGTTGACGCGATGCAGACAGCGTCCGTAGGGGCGACACGGTCGTTTGCCCGGTTGGGATTGTTTATCTCGATTAGTGACGTGCTGCGATCGCCCAGAATCCCAATGGGACGCGATCGCCTTAAGCTAAGGCTGGGATCTGGCGTTCAAAGGCCGCCACCACAGACAACGCCGACGCTCCACAATAGTCTTTAATCAGAGTAGTGGTCTGACGGGTCTGACGGTAACGCTGTTGATCCTCAATGACCCGTTGTTGTTACAGAACTACGGCGTCATATTGACTTTCCCGCCTTACGTTGAGACCCCCGAATGATATAGCTTCAGCCAGTCATTTTAGGACAAGGGGCTTAAGCCCCTGGTTGGCTGACGTGCTAGCCTGCGTCCTAACGTTTGTGGCGACGGCTATACATCGTCTTTTCCCGACATGGGACTTCCTTGGCTTCAATAGTTTTCTTACCGAAAGACTCAAAATCCTGCTTACTTAATGCCTTTATGTAGTATTTTCACAAGTAAGCGAAGCCGCTACCTAGACCATGCTGAGCGCCATCAGGTCGTCTGCCATGTCGAAATTGGCGGTTACCGATTGCACATCATCTAGCTCTTCTAGGGCGTCCATTGTTTTGAGCAGGGCGATCGCCTGTTCTGGCTCGGTCACGTCTACGGTGTTGTTGGGAATCCAGCGCAGTTCGGTTTGGGTCACAGTGTAGCCGCTAGTTTTGAGGGTGCGTTGCAGGGCTTCTAGGTTAGGTACGGTGGTCAATACATCGGCTGAACGTTCGCCGTCTTCGGTTTCATTCAGCTCATAGGTTTCGGCTCCGCCGGTCAAAGCCGCCTCTAGCAAGTCGTCTTCGTTCAAATTGCCATTGGGATCGCCGTTCAGGTCGCCCACAACGGTGACCACGCCCTTTTGCTCAAACATCCAGCCGACGCAGCCCGTCTCTCCCAAGTTGCCGCCCCGTTTACTCAAGGCCATCCGCAGTTCGGCAGCAGTGCGGTTGCGGTTGTCGGTGAGCGCTTCAATTAAAATCGCCACGCCGCCTGGGCCATAGCCTTCATAGCGGATTTCTTCTAAGGCCGAGTCGCCGCCTGCTTTGCCTGCTCCTTTGGCGATCGCCCGTTCAATGTTGTCGTTGGGAATGCCTGCGGCTTTGGCTTTGTCAATGGCGGTTCGGAGCTGAAAGTTTCCGGCTGGGTCGGGTACCCCAGTCCGGGCGGCTACGATAATTTGCCGAGAGATTTTGGCAAAGGTTTTGCCTTTAACGGCATCGACTCGGGCTTTTTGGCGCTTGATGTTGGCCCACTTACTATGTCCTGCCATGCGTTGGAATTTACGGGTTTAAACACTTCAAACCTAGGATAGCGGGAAGCGCGAGGGTTAAGTTTTTATATCACCTGGCGGATTCGCTCTGAAGTCTGGCGTAACGTGGATGTGACGATTTCCTATTGTTGGCGCTGGGATTTGACAATGGCTGCTTTTATTTCGGTAATCATCCTTTGCTATAACCGAGAACGGTATCTAGGTGAGGCGATCGCCAGTGTGCTGAGCCAAACGCACGCCAATTTTGAGCTGCTGGTTTGGGACGATGGTTCTACCGATCGATCGGTGGAGGTGGCTCGTCAGTACGCCGCGCAGGATCGGCGGGTGCGGGTGATTGCGGCGGCGCATACCGGGG
>CASBQJ010000522.1 GCA_949127705.1 Synechococcales cyanobacterium PMM_0085 | reverse complement strand
GGTCTGAAGCGGGGGCATCATTAGGAAAGACGGGGCGAGGCGGCAGCGCACTGAGTCGATTGATCAGATATCGAGCCGTACTCACGCCTGCAAAAAATAGGATGGCGATCGCCATCAAAAAGCCGATTACAAACGTTGCCAGTCCTTGTAATTTCATCTTATGAATCTTACACCGTGTTCAGCGATCAAGAAGACTGGGGTTGAGTCCGTGGGAGGATGCCGCCCTGCCGCGACGCTAGCCGCGCCTTGCCATCGGCGGCAAATTGCTGCAATGCTTGGATTTGTTCTTGAGCAGTGCGGGCTAGAGGAATGATTTGACTGGCGGCCTCTAGGACATCTTCAGAGGTAAAGTCTCGATTTTGGCTAAAGCCGATATGCATGGCTTCTACCAAAATCTGCTCAATTTCAGCCCCCGAAAAATCGGGCGTTTCGTAGGCCAGTCGCCCCAGATCGTAGCTCTGGAGGTTGTGAGGTCGCAGACGGCCTAAATGAACCGAAAAAATTTCTTTACGCTCGTCTTGGCTGGGCAGCCCGACAAAGAAGATTTCGTCAAACCGTCCGCGTCGCAGCATTTCGGGCGGCAAGGCGGCGATGTTGTTGGCGGTGGCCACGACAAACACAGGCGAGGTTTTTTCGGCTAGCCAGGTGATAAACGTGCCAAATACCCGGCTGGTGGTGCCAGAATCGCCGCGCCCGTCCATCCCGGCAAAGGCTTTATCGATTTCGTCAATCCACAAAATGCAGGGCGCTAAGGCTTCAGCTAGCTGAATCATTTGCCGGGTGCGCGATTCTGACTCGCCCACTAGCCCCGCAAACAGCCGCCCAACGTCCAGCCGCAGTAGCGGCAGGTGCCAGTGATGGGCGATCGCCTTGGCCGTCAGCGATTTGCCCGTGCCCTGAATGCCCACGAGCAACAGCCCCCGAGGATAGGGCAACCCATACTGCCGCGCTTTTTCTGAAAAAGAGCTACCTCGACGCAGCAGCCATTCTTTGAGGTTATCTAGCCCGCCAATATCAGAAATGCGTTCGGTGGCAGGATAAAAATCTAGAATCTGGGTTTGACGAATGGTTTGACGCTTTTCTTCAAGAATTAGATCCACATCATCGGGCTGAAGCTCACCGTGGGTGGCGATCGCCCGCGCCAGCACGCGCCGAATTCGCTCCATTGACAGCCCCTGACACGAGCGCACCAAATCGTCTAGCACCCGGCCTTCTAAACTGTTCCCCGTCGCTCCCATCAGCCGCTCTAGCTCTAAGCGAATTTCTGCCCCACTGGGGAGCGGAAATTCGATCACCGTCAGCACTTCACTTAAATCATCCGGGATGGTGATCTGGGGCGACAGAATCACCACATTTTTAGGTTGAGATTTCAGCAGCCGCGCCAGGTTCTTTAACTTGCGCGCCACCGCTACATCGTCCAAAAACCGATAAAAATCGCGCAGCACAAAGACCGCAGACACCGACGCTGGCAATTTTTCAATTAACTCCAGCGCTTGGACTGGATTGCGTTTGCCAAACCCGGCATCATTCGGATTGCCCTGATAGCCATCGACAAAGTCCCAAACGTAGACGCTGCGGTTGCCCTGCTTGGCACAGAGGGCGATCGCCCCTTCTACCCGCTCCTCCTCCCGCGTGGGAATGTAAATCAGCGGATAGCGGGCGCGCAGCAGTAGTTCAAAATCAGTGCTGAAACTCATGGCTGAAACTCATGTAAGAGTTCGGAGAGAAGGGGGCTAATTCAGCATTTGCTTCTTGATGGCTTCTAAGGAAGCCCAGCGATGATCGATCACCAGGGCTGCTGGAGTGGGGAGAGCATCACTCAGCTCAATTCCTCCACATTGCTCATCGCAGAGTTTGCGGAGCGGAATGTCTAGACACAGATGCTCATATAGCCACTGGTCGGGGTGAAAATAGCCTTGAGGCGGCAGGCTCTCGACCAGTTCATCGTAGGTCAGCTCATGGTCTACTAAATCTGGCTCAATGGTTTCGACTGGGTCTTCTAGCCAAATGACCTCAGATGCTTGTAGCAGCACACGGTGGTTGTACTGTTGTAGGCAGCGATCGCACGTTAGCGTCATGATCGTTTCCGCCTCACCGATCACGTCCAAATAATTGCCACGATGCGTTACCTGCACAGCCCCTTGCACAGGAGTCAGCGTTTCTAACCCATCCAAATGACCCTTGATCTGAATGGTCTCGCTCTGATCAGGCGCTCGTGTGAGTTGGGGGATATGAATTGCATCCATTGGGTTAGTCGTCTCCTCACCTTAAAACCGCCTTGACCCACAGTCAGGCTTGTTCTTCAGTTTATACGGTTGGGGAGTGGGCCAGCTTAATGTTTTTTGGGATGTTTTTTGGGTAAGGATTTTGAGCAACGTCTTGAAATACAGACTCAGGATTGATATTGAGGATTATTTGCGCCGTACGACTAGGCGACGATCCGGTTCTTGACCTCGGCTAGAGGTTTCTAAGTCCTCGTAGGGTTTAAGGAACGTGTGTACCTGCCTGCGCTCTGCGGCCGAAAGCGCCGTCATTTCAAATTCTGCTCCAGTCTGTCGCACCTGTTGAGCAGCCTGTTCAGCCATGTCTTTAAGCTCCACCTGACGCCGCGCCCGGTAGCTATCGAGTTCAATCGTATAGGGCTGCTGCTGATCTTCCGCCCGACCCATATTTAAGGTGGTGTTGATCAGGTATTGAATTGAGTCCAGCACTTCTCCTTGGGTTCCTTGCAGGGCGCTGATCTGTTCTGGCGTTAAGGCACTTGCCCCCATTGTTAGCCAGCAGCTACCGTCTTCATGCGCCTCAATTGGTTCAGCTTCAGCTGTTGATGGGAGGCTAGCCAGTTGCAGTAAACTAGTAAGCCACAATTGCCCTCTTAGCATGTGCTCGGTACTCATGGTTTCTGCTCTGTTCAACCTCGATTTACTTGGTATTAATAGTACTCGAATTGCTGGTTTCAGACAGAGACAGCACTGTCACATTTTTACCCAACTAAAATTCAGACACCCGTTAGAGTGAAAGCAGGTGTGTAATCGGCTGCATCGTCCGTTTAGCCCTGCAATCAAGCAATCTGCTACCATTAATATTCCTTGTTCCCCTACATTGCATGGCTTCTGTCGCGCGCAAGAACCTATTTGAAGATATTCCTCGCTTTTTGGTAGCCCAAGCGGGGATTGTGTTTGCGGTGAGCCTAGTCACGATTCAAACTGGCATTTTGAATGGGTTTAGCCGCTCTACTGTGACGCTCATTGATCATTCTCAGGCCGATGTATGGGTAGGTGCCAAAGAAATGGTCAATTTGCAGCTCACCTTACCGATCCCGGCGGGGATGGTGGCTGAGGCGCAAAAAGTCGAAGGAGTAGAGCTTGCAGAAGCCATGCTGACCCGCGCTACAACTTGGCGCAGCCCAGATGGTGAAATTGCGCCGATGCAGATGTTTGGTTTTGACCCGACGGGTGAGTTATTTAATCCGGGTCAACTGTCTGCTGAAACGTTTCAAGCTTTAGAGCAGCCATACACCATCATGCCCGACCAGGCTAATAAGGCATCGATTAACGTCGAAGCGATTGGAGATACAGGCACAATTGGTTCGCTGTCGGCTAAGGTGATTGGGTTTACCCAAGGGACTCAATCGATCGCTTCTAGTACCTACGTATTTGCTTCTTTGCGCAACGCAAACGCCTATTTGACAGCGGGCTATACCACCACTACAAACTGTCGCCTAGAGTCCGGTAAGCTGCTGTGCAACAACGTATTTGAGCGGACTAAAACGCCGAATGCGATCGCCACTCCTCCCCCTCTGGCCGCCAGCGACGCCATTACCTACGTTTTAATCCGGGCAAAGCCAGGGGAAGACTTGCAGGCGCTAAAGCAACGATTAGAAGCGGCGCTACCCAATACCCGAGCCTATACGCGAGCAGAGATATCAGAGCGCACCCGCAAATATTGGGTAGAGCGCACCGGCATCGGCTTTGTCCTGGGTCTAGGGGCTGCGGTAGGTGTAGTTGTGGGCATGGTAATTGTCGGACAGATTCTTTATTCCTCTGTCGCCGACCACATTCGTGAGTTTGGCACCCTCAAAGCAATGGGGGCTTCAGATTGGGTGATCTATCGCATTATTATCGAGCAGGCGCTCTGGATGGCTGTGCTGGGATATATTCCCAGCGTCGGGTTATGCCTTGGTCTAGGCATTTGGACTTTTGCCACCCAGGGCATCACCATTCTGATTACGCCCGTTACGGCTGTAGGGATACTGGGTGTGACGGTGGGGATGTGTGTGACCTCGGCGCTGTTTGCCATTCAAAAAGTGACCCACGTGGATCCGGCTATTGTGTTCAAAGCTTGAGATTTGAAGCTTGAGACTTAAAGCTTCAAGATCAAGGGTGGGAAAACTGAATCTTTAACGAAAACTAAGGACTTAATCAGGAGGCTATCAGGATGTTAACCCGCTTAACCCTATAAAATTTGGGTAAAGGCAAACTATAAGATTTGGGTAAAGGTGGAGCGCCAACCCTGGCTTAATTCTTAAAGTTTCCGTAGATTGGGGAGATTGCGTGTCGCTGGCTACGGAGAAATAAAAATTTATCTGACTAGATTGAATTAATGCTTAGTAAATCTATAGTGCACAATCCGAATTTTACGTTCTGCCGTATGAGGTTATGAAAAGAGCTGGCTCGCCTTTGTGTTTGCCGACATTCTGTCTAATAGGTTCTCGGCGTCCGACTAGATGAACCAGGTGGGTGAAGCCATTTCTTACCCGTTGCTTCTACGCTGGAAGGCTAAGAGCTTAGTTCTCTCCAAGCAGTTCACCCACTGGGAAACTTCTAGAACGACTAAGAGGTCTGAACACCATAGAGTCTTGTTCATAGAGCCTTGTTCATAGCATTTTTTGTTCACGTCATCGTTTGAGCTTACGCCGTCAATCTTTAAAATTTCATGACTGTCTCTCAAATCCAATTTCCCGGCCTGCCCGCGTATTTACCCAGTTCTCAGATCGTTTCAATGGATCTGGTGAAAACTTGTGCGGAGGCGATCGCTGCTCAACATATTGAGATGGTCTTTGAACAGGGGGCAGAGCGGTTTCATGCTCTCAGGGATATCAATTTAACCATTCCGACAGGCAATATTCAGCTGTTGATGGGGCCGTCTGGTTCCGGCAAAACGACCTTGCTCTCCATCCTGGCAGGCATTCTAACCCCTACATCCGGCAGGGTGCGGCTGTTGGGCCAAGAAGTAACTGGAATGTCGCGCAGCCAGCTATCGCATTTTCGGCTGAAAAACCTGGGCTTCATTTTTCAGGGCTTTAATTTGTTTCCGGCACTGACTGCGATCGAAAATGTTCAGCTAGCCCTGACGATGAAAGGGGTGAAGCCGCGCGAGGCGCGAGCCGAAGCCATGGCATTGCTAGAACAAGTCGGGCTAGCAGACAAGGCTAAGAATCTACCGCGCAACCTCTC
>CASBQJ010000521.1 GCA_949127705.1 Synechococcales cyanobacterium PMM_0085 | reverse complement strand
CCGCTGATTTAGGCCCCTGTTATATAGAATTATTAGAACAAATGCAGGTGCGAGCCAAACTGGTGGTGCCAATTGTGCAAGATCAGCGCCTGTGGGGGCTGTTAATCGCCCAGCATTGCCAATCGCCTCGATCCTGGGATGCGTTAGAAATTGAGCTGCAACAGCAGCTAGCTACACAAATTGCGATCGCCATCCAGCAAGCAGAACTGCATCAGCAGGTGCAAACCCTCAACACTGGCCTAGCGTTGCAGGTGCAAGAACGCACTGCCCAAGTCCAGCAGGCCCTAGACTTTGAAGCGCCGCTCAAACGGATTACCGACCAAGTGCGCGATAGCCTGGATGAAGCGCAAATTCTTCAAAAAGTGGTGCAAGAATTAGTGCTAGCGCTGAAGGCAGATTGTTGTGATACCGCCATTTACAATTCGGATCGAACCGTCACTACGGTTAAATACGAATACAACCACAGTGGATATACCGCCCCCAATGCAGTCCATCTCATCGCCGATAGTTCTGATCCCCATCTCTACGTTTCACTGTTTCAAGGTCACTATTGTCATTTCTGTCTAATCGGTTCAAATGTGATTCGTCCCAATCAACACCGCACTGCGGTTCTGGCTTGCCCGATCATGGATGACCAAGGAATATTGGGGGATATGTGGTTGTTCAAACCAGCCAATGATGCGTTTAGTGATCAAGAAATTCGATTAGTGCAGCAGGTGGCAACCCAATGCGCGATCGCCCTCCGGCAGTCTCATCTCTATCAGGCAGCCCAAGCGCAGGTGCAAGAGTTAGAGCATCTCAACCAGCTAAAAGATGACTTCCTCAGCACCGTTTCTCATGAGCTGCGATCGCCAATGTCCAACATTAAAATGGCCACCCAAATGTTGGAAATTAGCTTGACCCGTATGGGTACGTTAGACGATACATCTTACTTATCACGCGTTTTGAACAAACTCTTACACAATGCCTGTAAATATATTCCTACTGCTGAAAGTGGCGGTGGACAAACTGCTTTCATCCTGAAATTTAACTTTAGGCTATTTACCGTTGCAGCTAAAGCATAGAAAACAGATGTCAAGAATTTGACAAGATGCTGCTGCAAGCGATCGGCATCTTCAATTCTGGTCACAGCGGTGCCGTGAGCGTGTCGTCTTTGAGCAGAGTAGCGACGAGTTAGAGCTGAGCAATTGGGCGACGAGCAACGTCCGGGGGGTTCAGCTGCCAGCTAACGCTCCAGTAGCTGCGAACCACCCCTACCAACAGGCAGACTACTGTGCCCCACGACTCATCTAACAACCTCGCAAACCGTTGGCTCACCCGATCTAACCGCTACCTTAATTTTTGTGAGATAGTTAAGCTGGATCTCTAGGACAGAAGACGGAGTGCCACCCTCACTTGCTACCCATCGGTTAGTTCATGAACGTTTACTGCACTCGTCCTGACTGTCAACAGCCTGAAAATATCCTTGCCGATGAATGGGGCATTCGTGACGGACAGCCGCCATTGCATTGTGCTAAATGCGGCATGCCGCTGATATTAGAAAACCATTATCTGCCGCTCAAAGAGCTATCATCTGGCGGGTTTGGCCGTACGTTTTATGCCTGGGATTTGAAATACAGGGCAAAGCAGGGGTTTCAGTACGAGTGCGTGATTAAGCAGCTAAAACCGAGTAGCGCGATCGCCCGTTCAGCCATCCCTCGAATTGAGCAGTTTTTTCAAGACGAAGGCAAGGTACTGCAACGGTTAAAACACGAGCAAATTCCGAAACTCTGGCATTATTTTGAAGTCGTGCCGCCGCCAGATTTGCAGTTTATTAATCCATTGCCTAATCAGCAAAACCTGTTTTATCTGGTGCAAGACTACATTGAAGGGCAAAATCTGGAGGAGGTGCTGAAGGCGGAGGGCACATTTTCGCAAGCGCAAACCGTTGTGGTTTTAGAGCAAATCCTGCATGTTTTGCGATATGTGCATAAGTCGGTGCAGGGTGTGCGGGTGATTCACCGAGACATTAAACCGACCAATATCATGCGCGATGGTGCCGGCACGCTGCATTTGATCGACTTTGGGGCGGTCAAACAGATTTTTGAAAAGGGGGTGCCTCCCGATCAGGCGACCGCGATTGGGGCACCGGGATATATGCCGCCCGAACAAGAGCGGGGGGAGTTGATCGAACCGTCGTCGGATCTCTATTCACTGGCGGTCACCTGCATTCGATTGCTCACCCATAAGCGCCCGCAAGAGCTGCGGCTCGCTTCCGATCGCAAATTCTGGAAAGCCTCTGCCAGCGTTCGTAAAAACCTGGCCAAAATTTTAGATCGAATGCTAGAGCCAGAGGCAAAACGGCGCTATCAATCGGCGGATGAGGTATTGGAAGCGATGCGACAAGCCCGCTTACTACCGGGCTATGACTGGTTAGACGGGGTGCGGCAGTGGGGTTGGAAAGGGGCGGCTGGCATCGGCGGAATTTGCCTAATCGGTGGGGCGATCGCCTACTGGATGGGGCACTGCCCTGGGTATGAGTGCCAGACGGGCAATGGGTCTAGCTGGGGTGAAGAAGCGTTGATCCCGATCACTTTACCCGCAAATCAGCCTGATCTAGGTGCTCAGCGCGACGCTGGCTTAGCCGCATTTAGACAAGGAAACTATGCCACGGCGATCGCCTCATTCCAGTCGTATGTGCAGGCCAATCCCAATGATCCAGAAATCCGCATTTATTTAAATAACGCGAGGGCGGCGCTAACGGAAAACCCAGTGGCGATCGCCGTCGTGGTACCGATTCAAGTCGATGCGCGATCGAATCCACTCAATGCCCCTGCCGAAGAATATCTGCGGGGGGTAGCTCAATTCCAAACAGAGCTGAATGATCCGACGGCTAGCGGCATCCAGGGACGGCGACTGCTGGTCAGGATTTTGGATGATGACGGCAATCCGGATAAAGCTGAGAAAGTGGCGCGGCTATTAATGAACGACGAACGAGTCTTAGGAGTCATTGGCAATTACACCAGTGACTCCACGCTAAAAGCAGGCGCTGTGTATGGCGATCGCCGCATTGCAGAACCGCTGGTCACCCTTTCACCCACCAGCACCGCCGTCCGCCAGCTTGCCTTTAGCAACAACCCACCCGCCTACACCAAGCCCTTCAGTGATCATGTGTTGCGCACCGCCTCAACGGACTCGGTAGCCGCGCAAGATCTCGTCACCTATGTGCAGTCCCGAAGATTCCAACGAGCGGGTGTGATCTTTGATAGCAGTAGCGTGTACAGTCAATCGCTGAGTGGTGAATTCGAGCGCCTATTATTGCTGGCGGCAGACAGCGGCGTTCCCCCTAGCCAAATTGTCGAACGCTGCGATATTAAAGCCCAGCCGCAAGGGTTAAGCGATTGCGTGAACCGCACCACCCAAGCCAATGCCGATGTGATTTTGCTAGCCCTTACCCGTGAACTCTCCGAGCAAGATGCGCTCACCATGTTTTTAGACGATGCCGAACACACCATTCTGGGTGGTGATGCGGTATATGGCGCAAATTT
>CASBQJ010000520.1 GCA_949127705.1 Synechococcales cyanobacterium PMM_0085 | reverse complement strand
GTAGTGCTGCTAAATCGGGGGCGACATGGGGCTAGCCTCACCCACGACGGCGAGCAGATTTTGCCAGAGGCGCAGCAAATTTTGGCACTGCTGGACTCAATTCGTAAAAAGGCGAACTTGGCCAAAGGGCTGGAGGCGGGGCAGGTGCGGATTGCGTCGGTGCGCAGTGTGGCGACCCACCTGTTGCCGGAGGCGATCGCCCAGTTTCGTGAAAAGTTTCCGGGCGTGGGTATTGCCCTGAGTGAATTTGACCACTACAGCGAGGTCGAGCATACCCTGCGCCATGGGCAGGCGGAGGTTGGCTTTGTGCTGCTGCCTGCTGCTGCCGAATTTGAAGTTTGGGAGCTATGCCGCGATGAGTTTGTGGCGCTGCTGCCGCCCACGGCTGTTATGCAGGATGCCCCTCTAACCTGGGAGCAACTGGCCAGCTATCCGCTGATTATGACCCCGGTGGCCAATCCCCACATCCACGCCCGCCTGATCCGCGACCATTTGGAGCAGTTTGGCCAGTCGCTGCCCGTCACCTACGAAGTGAAGGAAGACTCGACCGTAATTAGCATGGTGCGGCGCGGGTTGGGGGCTAGCATTATGGCGCGCCTTGCCGCCGAACCGATTCCGCCCGAAATTCAGATTCGCAGTCTGCCTGTGCCGCTGGTGCGCACCATTGCCGTGGCGGTTATGGCCGATGCGCTGCTGTCACGGGCGGCGATCGCCTTTCTCGACGTGTTGCGATCGGTTAGCTCTGGCAGATCTACGGCGGTTTAATGGCTGGGGCTATCTCAGATCTTCAACCAATCTCAGCTAGCCCCCCAACCCCCAAACTTTGCGGAGTTTCCGATCCGATTCCTCCCAAAGTTGGGGGGTTAGGGGGGCACAATCGGGTCTAATTTAACGTGGTGCAAAATCTAGAGTCATAGAATTACACCTTGACGCGCAGGCAGTATTAGAGAAAGGGTGTTATTTTGCCAGGTCAAGTCTGCGGTGCCGTAGAGTGGGCGGTCGCCCTGCTCAGATCCTACTCCTGCCAGATCTAAGCTAACTGGGGCTGGCTCGGTGCCAGTATTGACCACGACAATGCGGGTTTCTGAGTCGAGGCTGCGGGCAAACGCGTAGACCGTTTCGTTGGCGTAGAGCACCCGATAGTCTCCCGTGCGCAGGGCGGGGTGGGCGTGGCGCAGGGCAATGAGCTGCTTGTGGCAGGTCAAGACCTCCTGATTCCAGTGCTCTTGCAGCAGAAAGCCGCGCCGACTGTCGGGGTCGAGGGCACCCGGTAGACCAATCTCATCGCCGTAGTAAATGCTGGGAGCGCCAGGGAAGGTAAACAGTAGCAGCGTAGCTAGCTCTACGCTGGCAGCATCGCCTTGGGCAATCGTCAGCAGGCGGGCGGTGTCGTGGCTATCTAATAGGTTGAGTTGGGTGAGCTGAATGTCCCACGGGTAAAGGGTCAGCAAGTGTTGGATTTTGGCGGCGTAGGCGGCGGCGTTTAAAGCCGGATAGGGTTCATAGGAGCGGTCTTGCACTTGAGACACATCGACGCGATCGCCCGCCACAAACGCAATGGTTGGCCCGGTAAACAAATAATTCATCACCCCATCAAACTGGGTGCCATCTAGCCAGTGCCGTGCGTCTTGCCAAATTTCGCCCACAATGTAGGCGTCGGGGTTAATCGCTTTGACGCGATCGCGAAATTCTTGCCAAAACCCTGGTACCGCAATCTCGTTGGGCACATCTAACCGCCAGCCATCCACGCCAAACTGAATCCAATAGTCTGCCACCTGCATCAAATATTCCCGCACCGCTGGGTTGGCATGGTTAAACTGCGGCAGCGCTCGGTTGTTTGCCCACCCGACATAGTTAGCAGGCTTGCTGCCATCATAGGCCGACAGCGGCCACCCTTGGATTTGAAACCAGTCGAGCCAGGGTGAATAAGGGCCATTCTCTAGAATGTCGTTAAAAAAGAAAAAGCCGCGACTGGCATGGTTAAATACCCCGTCTAGCACCACCCGAATATCTCGCTGATGCGCTGCCTCTAGCAATTTTTCTAAGGCTGCGTTGCCGCCCAGCAATGGGTCAACCTGGTAATAGTCGTGAGTATGGTAGCGGTGGTTAGACGCCGATTGGAAAATTGGCGTGAAGTAAACCGCGTTGATCCCCAAATCTTGCAAGTAATCCAGCCGCTCAATTACACCCCACAAATCGCCGCCTTTGTAGCCTTGAGGCGTCGGTACATCATGCCAGGGTTCTAGCGGTACAGTGCCAAAGACTGGGTGAGGCTGGCTGCCTCGGGCAAAGCGATCGGGAAAAATTTGATAAAAAACGGCATTTTTGACCCAATCTGGAGTGCAAATCTGCATAGTCCTCTTCAGCAATAGGGTAGATGGTGAGTAAGCGCACAGTTCACTATAAGAGCCAATTTCTATTCGCTACCTGTGCCCTCGGTTCCAGGCCAGAGATTTATTTCTTTAGGCTTATTTTGTCTAGCACCGATCTCCACCCAAAGATCTAATCAGGCATCCTAGCCGTCGATTCTGGCTTAAATCGCTTGAGGTTTGACGAACTACTGCTGCAAAAAAGTTGTCATTCTTTCAGTCGATCCCCTTGCAAACGGGCACACCTCCCATCACACTGGACTTGGGAGAAGATTGGCAGTTAAGAGGCAGTTAAGGGGTTATTGTGAAACGAGTTTTAGCCATTATTTTAGGCGGTGGTGCTGGCACTCGCCTGTATCCTTTAACAAAGCTTCGGGCTAAGCCTGCTGTGCCATTGGCAGGAAAGTATCGCTTAATCGATATTCCGGTTAGCAATTGCATTAATTCAGATATTTATAAGATTTATATTCTGACTCAGTTTAATTCTGCGTCACTCAATCGGCACATCTCTCGCACCTACAGTTTTTCTGGTTTCCACGAAGGGTTTGTAGAAATCTTGGCGGCGCAGCAAACGCCTGAGAATCCTAATTGGTTTCAGGGCACTGCCGATGCGGTTCGCCAATATCTCTGGATGTTTAACGAATCTGACGTAGATGAATACCTAATTTTGTCGGGCGATCATCTGTACCGGATGGACTACTGCGACTTCATCCAACGTCACCGCGAAACCAACGCCGACATTACAATTTCGGTGCTGCCGATGGACGATGCGCGGGCGTCAGACTTTGGCCTGATGAAAATTAATCAGTCGGGGCGAGTCGTAGACTTTTCTGAGAAGCCTAAGGGTGACGCGCTGCGCCAAATGCAGGTAGATACGACGGTGCTGGGGCTGACGGCGGAAGAGGCGATCGCCAAACCCTACATTGCGTCAATGGGGATCTATGTCTTTAAAAAAGAGGTGCTGTTTGACCTGCTGCGAAATGCCACCGAGCAAACCGACTTTGGCAAAGAAATCATCCCCAATTGTGCCAAAGACCACAACGTCCAAGCCTATCTATTTAACGGCTATTGGGAAGATATTGGAACGATCCGCTCGTTCTACGATGCCAACCTAGCGCTGACCACTCAGCCCCACCCGCCCTTTAGTTTCTACGACGAAAAAGCGCCGATCTACACGCGCGGACGCTCTCTGCCCCCCAGTAAACTGCTCGACTGCACCATCACCGAATCGATGATTGGCGAAGGGTGCATTCTCAAAGCCTGTCAGATTCATCACTCGGTGCTCGGCATTCGGAGCCGGGTCGAGTCGGGTTCGGTGATTCAAGATAGTTTGCTGATGGGAGCCGACTATTATCAACCGTTTACCGAACGCAAGTCAGACGCCCCCAGCGACAAAGTACCCATTGGCATTGGGGCAAATACCACCATTCGTAGCGCCATTGTTGACAAAAATGCCCGCATTGGCAGCAATGTGAAAATCATTAACAAGGACGGGGTAGAAGAAGCCGCCCGCGAAGAGATGGGCTTCCATATTCGCAACGGCATTGTGGTGGTGTTGAAGAATGCGGTGATTGAGGATGGTACGGTAATTTAACCCACCCGATCGGGGGCGTGACCGGATCACATGCCTGATTTGATCGTGCTGATTGGCCTTCCCGGTAGCGGTAAATCTACGCTATCGCAGCAGTTGATGGCGCAAGGCCGAAATCGGGTGCTAGTTTCGACCGATGCAATCCGGGCGCAGCTGTTTGGCGATGCAGCGATTCAAGGGTGCTGGCAACAGGTTGACCAAGCGCGGCGGGCGGCATTGGCTACAGCAGCCCAACAGATTGCTCAGGGGCAGCGCGATGCCGCCATTTATGATGCCACCAACGTTGTGCGGCGGCAGCGACGAGAGGCGATCGCCCTAGCTCGGCAGGTCGGCTTTGTGAATATTATGGGACTGTGGCTAGATCTGCCGCTAGCACTCTGTTTGGAGCGGAATCAGGGACGCGATCGCCAGGTGCCCGAAGCCGTGCTTCAGCGCATGCATCGGCAGCTATGGGGTGCGCCTCCCAGCCTGCAAGACGGCTTCAACACCCTGGTTCGCTACACCGCAGATCCTTATTCAAGCGATGGTTGGGGTGGACGTCTATCGGCAAAGACTACCCTAACGCCGCATGGCTCCGCTAGCATTGAATTGATCCAAGAGTTAATCCAAGAGCTAATCCAGAAACAGCGTGATCTAGGCTTGGATTGAGATCCCGCAAAGGAGATGATAACGCGATGGCAGCAACCGACTTTAGAGACTACTACGCCATCTTGGGAGTCAGCAAAACGGCTAGCCCAGACGAGATTAAGCAGGTTTACCGGAAACTGGCGCGGCAGTATCATCCTGACCTCAACCCCGGCAATCAGTCTGCCGAAGCGCGGTTTAAAGATATTAATGAAGCCTACGAAGTCTTGTCAGATAGCGATAAGCGCAGAAAATATGACCAGTTTGGCCAGTATTGGAAGCAGGCTGGCAGCGGGGCACCGGGCGGAGCGCCGGGAGATTTCGGCAACTTTGACTTTAGCCAATATGGCAATTTTGACGATTTTATTAATGAATTGCTAGGTCGGTTTGGCGGCGGTGCTCCGGGGGGAGCCTACAGTGCCCGCTCTAGATCCGGCGCGCCAGGAGGGTTTAATGACGCTGGCAACTTTGGTGAACCCTCTACAATGGCCGGGATAGACCTGGAATCTAACCTGACGCTGACGTTGGCAGAGGCATTTAACGGGGTGCAAAAACGGCTCAGCCTCGGTGCCGAAATCATTGATGTTCGCATCCCAGCCGGGGCAAAGCCGGGGACTAAAATCCGGGTGCGCGGCAAGGGGCAAGCCAATCCCTACAATGGGCAACGGGGCGATCTATATCTCAGAATTGAGGTGCAGCCGCATCCCTTCTTCCAGTTTGATGGCGATAACCTGGTCTGTGAGGTGCCGATCGCCCCAGATGAAGCAGTGCTGGGAGCGGCAATTGAGGTGCCGACCCCCGAGGGCATGGTGACCATGAATATTCCCGCTGGCATTCGCTCTGGGCAAACGCTGCGGCTGCGCGGCAAGGGCTGGAGCAATCCGAAGGGCGGCAGAGGAGATCAGCTGGTGAAGGTGGCGATCGCCCCTCCCAAAGAGCTGAGCGCCATTGAGCGAGAATGCTACGAAAAAATCCGCGCCAATCGCAGCGTCGATCCCCGCAGTGCGCTCAAGCAGGTGCGGCTCTAGCCAGGTAGCGATTCCCAGTGGCAACAGGAATTGGCAATCAAGCGCAATCACGTTAAATTTTCAAAACAATCTATTTTTCGACCTGGCTTTGGCGGTATAGTTTGGCACGAGTTTACTCTCAGTAAATAATGCCTCTCATGCCCAAACGTTCCTCCTTAG
>CASBQJ010000519.1 GCA_949127705.1 Synechococcales cyanobacterium PMM_0085 | reverse complement strand
TCTACAAACTGCGTCTCTAAGGCCGGATCTGAAAAGAGGTGATGGCTAAATTTGAGCAGAAGCTTGGACGGGGTTTCCACGGGGTGCTGAGGTCAGAGCAATTGAATATTGAATTAGGCTGTGCTAGCGGGGCAGATCTACAGCCGTGTTTGTCAGCGGCGCATCTAGACAGACGGGTTGCCCCACTGGATCATAGCCCGATTGCAGTTGCCGCGATCGCGCAATCAACCGGATTGCCGCCTCAGCCGCAGTTTGCCCCGTCGCATCCACTGGGTCAATCGGCACCGGGCGGCGCTGAAGATCGTAGTCGTAGGCTTTGTCGTAGTAGGTTAGCAGTAGCTCAAATGCCTCAGCCAGTCGGCGTTCTTGCAATAGGGCGATCGCCGCTTGGGTGCGCAATCCGCCCAGGCGTTTGCGGATGCGTTCGGTGGCAAGTATTAGATCAGGCGTGCTGGCAAATCCGTAGACATCGACCAGCAGCGCCAACCGTTCGGCCGGGGGTCGCACCAATTCTAGAACAGACGCCTGCTGCATTTGTTGATACAGGGCTTCTGGCAAGCGACAGCACCCAATTCGATTGCTTTCGGCTTCAATCCAAACGGGGCGCTGCGGATCAAACTGTGACCATTGTAGGGCGATCGCATTTTCAAACTGTTCATTGGTCGGCTGCGGCGGCAGGCCCAACCCGCCAAAGCTGCTGCCCCGATGGCTGGCGATCGCTTCCAAATCCAACACTTGCTCCCCACGAGCAGCCAAAGCCGTGAGCACATCGGTTTTGCCCGTGCCCGTCATGCCGCCCAAAACTAACACCTGACGCGGCACCTGAGGCATAGCCAGCGCCCAGTTGCGAAACGCCTTGTACCCACCAATCAGCGTAGTCGCCTGGAAGCCGCCCATCCCCAGCACCCAGGCCACCGCTTCACTGCGCATGCCGCCGCGCCAGCAGTGGAGTCGCACTTGGCGATCGGGTGCGAGCTGTTTGGCCTGGGCAATGAAGCCCGCAAACTTGGAACCGGCGATCGCAAACCCCAGTTCCACAGCCGCATCCCGGCCTTCCTGCTTATAGCAGATCCCCACCTGCGCCCGTTCCTGGTCAGAAAACAAGGGCATACTAATTGCCCCAGGAATATGACCCTGAGCAAACTCCGCCGGACTGCGCACGTCTAGAATGACAGGAGATAGCGTGAGAAATTGAGTGATGGGTAACGGCACGTAGCAGTCAGACGATAAGGCGGATAAAACAGACAGAAGTGTATCAAGTGTAACGTCTGAACAATCATTGAAGTTGCGAGTCAGATCATGCACCGGGTTGGAATGCCATTGGGAATGCAATCAGCACTACAAAGCATGAGTTTAAAGACCAATCTCAACATCAACAGCATCGTCATTCATGATGCCCAACAGCAGCGCTGGCTACAGTTTCAACACCCGCTAGCGGTATTTACAGCCTCAACCCTCAGTGAAGTAATGCCGTTGCTAGAAACGGTTCAGCAGCGGGTTGAGCAGCAAGGGTGTTATGCCGCCGGATTTTTTAGCTATGAAGCGGCTCCTGCATTCGATCGTAGCCTGAATGTGCAGCCTCATGGCCGCTTTCCGCTCGCCTGGTTTGGGCTATATTCTCACCCCCAAACCATGACATTGCCCGCTGCCCCAGCGCCAGAATCCCTGTTGCTGAACTGGACACCATCGATTTCACAACAGCGCTACCACGAAGCGATTCAGACGATCAAAGGGCTGATCGCCCAAGGGCAAACCTATCAAGTTAACTATTCGTTTCGGCTGCGGGCGGCGTTCGACTACGATGCCTGGGCCTATTTTCTACAGCTGATGCAGGCGCAGGAAGGCTGTTATGGCGCATACATTAATCTAGAAGATTGGGCGATTTGCTGCGCCTCACCAGAACTGTTTTTTAACTGGGGCGATACGCGCTTTGCGCAGGCAAGCCAACGCACCATCACCTGTCGCCCGATGAAGGGAACTGCGCCGCGTGGGTTAACGGTGCAGAGCGATCGCCATCATGCCACAGCGCTCCGCCAGTCTGCCAAAAACCAGGCCGAAAATCTGATGATTGTGGACATGGTGCGCAATGATTTGGGGCGGATTGCCGAGATCGGCAGCGTTCAGGTCAATCAGTTGTTTGACGTAGAACAATATCCGACGCTGTGGCAAATGACGTCTCCAGTGCAGTGCCGCACCAACGCCAATTTGGTAGAAATCTTTCGCGCTTTATTCCCCTGCGCATCCATTACAGGTGCGCCCAAACCCAGCACAATGCAGATTATTACCGATCTGGAAGATTCGCCGCGCCAAATCTATACGGGCACCATTGGCTTCATTTCACCCGAGCGGACGGCTCAATTTAACGTCGCCATTCGCACCGTGCTGGTGGATAAGATCGCGCAGACTGCGGAATATGGCGTGGGTGGCGGCATTGTGTGGGATTCGGTGGCCGATGCTGAGTATGAAGAATGCTGCACCAAGGCAAAAATTTTGACCCAGCGGCGATCGCCCTTCTCGCTGCTCGAATCAATGCTATGGAACCCCGAACACGGCTATTTTTTGCTAGATCTACATCTCCAGCGGCTGCAAGATTCTGCGGCATATTTCGCCTATCCGCTGCCATTAGACCCGATCAAAACGCGATTGGAGGCGATCGCCTACCGCTTGCCACCCCAGCCGCATAAAGTGCGACTGCAAGTCTCGCGACACGGCAACATTGTCGTCGAAGCCAACCAAATCGCCAATCCATCGCGATCGCTCCCCTTACAAATTGGGATCGCCCAAACTCCAATCGATGCATCAAACGTGTTTTTGTATCACAAAACTACGTATCGCCCGATGTACGACCAGGCTAGACAGCAATATCCCGACTTGGACGAGGTGCTGCTGTGGAATGAGCGCGGCGAACTCACGGAATTTTGTACGGCCAACCTGGTAGTAGAACAAAATGGCCAGTGGTACACGCCTCCGGTTGAATGTGGGCTGCTGGGGGGCACGTTTCGGCAATGGCTATTGCAGCAAGGCAAGGTGCAAGAACGAGTGTTGCTGCAATCCGACTTGGAGCACTGTTCACGCATTTTTCTAGTCAATTCAGTCCGCCAGATGCAGGAAGCGGTCGTCAAAGTTCCCCTGCCCTTTAGCGAAGTTGTTTGAACGCGTTGCGATCGCCATAGCGTCCCACCTTGGGAACTGCAATGAGGTTGGTGTGCCAGCCCCACGGATGAGTCGCGGGATCGCGCAGGGCATAGACCACGCCTGGACTAATTTCAGGCGTGGGGTTAGGGTAGCTGCGATTTACTACATACAGGTCAAATAAGTCGGGGGAAAACAGGCTCCAAATATCGCTGGGTGCAAAGCCTAGGCGCGCCAGCCCTAGCTTATAGATTTCCACAATAAATAAGGGCAGTGCATCGGCCTGAAACAAATGACTGGCCGCCTTCAGCGCCAGCGGTTCTGCCCCTTCAATATCCAGTTTAATCAGGGCGATCGCCTGCTGCATGCGATACCGCTCAATCAACGTATTTAGCGTCATAGACGGCACCGTTTCTGCCCGAAATAGTCCGTCCAATTCGGGGCTGACCGTCAGCGACTGCCGCACATCTTCGCCCGGATTGTGACTGACCACGAAGGCGATCGCCCCCCACGGGTCTGACTCCTGGCTCAGCAAATAGCCGATCGAGCGCAGTTTGCGCCAAAAGAGTTGGATCATTCACCCGGCTCCATAGCAAAATCTTGGCGGAGGCGGCGAGTGAGGGGACGCAGGCGGCGCAACCTTCCTAGAGCATAGCGGATGCCATGCCACGAGTGGCGATCGCTAAAATCTGTCCAGTTATCTCCATGAGCGCAGACATAGACGGCTCCAGCAAACGGTAATGGCCGCAGCGGTGTATTGAGTGCTGCTAAGTGGTGGGCGATCGCGGTATGTCCATGGGTTAGCACCACGCATTTAGCAATCTCTTTTGCGTCCACACTTGTGGGAAATCGAATTAACCGACCGTTCACAATCGCATTGGTACCGCAGTTAAATCGATCATCCACTGAGATCCATCGACTGCCGTATTGATAGCGATAGCCACGGGTAAAAATCCAGCCGTTTTCGGCCTTGTGAGTGTTGGCATAGGCGGCTAAGTGACGGCTAACCAAATCGTCTGCATCCATAATCATGACAAAATCGGAATTTAGCGCTCCGGCTCGCACCAGCCCGACGGCAATCTTGTTCCACTTGTCCTGCATGGTGGGCTGCCGATCTGTAGCGTCGGGCGGCGGTGGAAAGTCTGCCTGAATCATTTCTAGGCGCTGATCATAGGTGGCAGTGAGGGTGGGAATTTCGTGACAAACCGCGATGATCTGAAAATCGGCATCGGTCTGTTGATAGGCCGACCGCAACGTGGCTTCAAATAGCTGCGATACGCGTTGCCAATCTTGCGCAACCGCCTTAGATTTGAGCGCTAATACGAAACACAACACAGCTGATTGGCCTCCACACTCCTGATATTCAAGTCGGCATTTAACCTAGATAAACTTGCCGAGTTTGCTGGGCAATGTGATTCCAGTCGAGGCGATCGCACTCCTGTTTTACGAGCAGCCGCAGCGCCGCCAAATCCGCGTCTGTACTCGTTTTCAGCGCAGTCAGCAGCCCCGTCTGATCCTGCGGGTTATACAGCAAAGCATCGGCAGCTCCCACTGTTTCGGCAATCCCGCCCAGTCGCGGCGCAATCACAGGTAGGTCATAGGACATGGCCAAAATCACGCTGCTGGAGGTCAAAATCGCCTCAAACGGCAGCACCATCACAGCCGCCGCGCTGAAATACAGATGCATGCGGCTATCCTCTACATACCCGTCATGCAGCACCACACCCGGAGTGTTCGTGGCTAGCTGCGCCAACCTGCGGCTGTAGGCTTGATCCAACGC
This sequence comes from Synechococcales cyanobacterium PMM_0085, assembly GCA_949127705.1. Classification (GTDB taxonomy): domain Bacteria; phylum Cyanobacteriota; class Cyanobacteriia; order Elainellales; family Elainellaceae; genus CASBQJ01. The sequence goes on along the minus strand of CASBQJ010000519.1, from coordinate 363 downwards.
CCGTCCAGCAATCACTAGCGTGGCATCGGGATACTGCGGCTGAAACTGGCTCCACACGCTCAACAGTCGCTCAATTCCTTTATAGGGGCGCAGCATACCCTGATGCAGGTAGATCAATCCGGTGGGCGGCAGTTCTAAGGCAGCACGGGCAGCTTGGGGGGCGATCGCCTGCTGATATACGCCACGATAGTGCCCCAACGGAATCACCTGAGCGCGATCGGGCGCAATCCCATAGGCTTGCCGCACACCCCCCAAAGCCGAGGCGTGATGCACAATGATTTGATCCGCCAGTTGCACCAGCCGCCGCCCTACCCACCGTTCTAGCCGGGGAAACGGCGAATCGTGCGGCATCAAGTTATGTAC
>CASBQJ010000518.1 GCA_949127705.1 Synechococcales cyanobacterium PMM_0085 | reverse complement strand
AGCCATGGCTAGACTTGATGTGCTTGAGTGCTTCAACGTACCAGCTAGGAGACAGGTCAAAGGTGCGGTTGATTTCAGCCAAGCCACCAATCAAGTAGTCATCCAAAGGGCCTGTGCCCCCGGCGACTAGGCAGTAGGTGACCATGCGAATGTAGTAACCGATGTCCCGCACGCACTTTGCCTTCCCTTGAGGGGTAGACGCAAAGTTGTTTCCCTGCATTTGGGTGGTGTACGGAAACTTCTGATACACTGCATTCGCAGCGCCATCGGCCAAGCTTTGAGCTTTGCTGCTCAATGCTTTTGCTGCATCCAGGCTGGCTGCTGCTTGACGGAAGCGACCAAAAGCGACCTGCATTTCGGTGGAGCTAAGAAACCGTCCTTGGGAATCGGCGGTGGCGACGGCTTCTGTTAAAGGGGTTTTCATGCGAGTTATTCTCCCTACACGTGTACAAATCTAGAGGACAAAAATTGAGAACAAAAAAAGCAAGTCAACGCGAGTCAAAGCGAGTCAAGCCTTAGCCCACTGCGGCGGCAGCTTGATCAAAGTAGCTTCCCACTTCAGACATTAGAGAGCTACAGTCGCCACGGGTAACACCGTTGGGGTCGTTGGCGATCGCGATCGCGGCTTCTTTCATTTTCTGAACACCCGCTGCTACAGAACCACCGGGAACGCCTAGTGCCAGGTAAGTTTCACGTAGACCATTGAGGCAGCGATCGTTGAGAACACTAGCATCGCCAGTGAACACGGCATAGGTGACGTAGCGCAAGATGATTTCCATGTCGCGCAAGCAAGCTGCCATGCGACGGTTGGTATAAGCGTTGCCGCCGGGGGCAATCAACTGAGGTTGTTCGGCAAACAGCGCCCGAGCGGCGTTGGCAACGATCGTAGATCCGTTGCTCGTAATGCGGTTAACAACATCCATGCGCTTGGTGCCAGCATCTACCATTGCTTTCAACGCATCGATTTCGGAATCGCTAACGTAAGAACCACGGGTATCTGCTTGAGAGACTACTTTTGTAAAAGCGTCGAGCATTCCAGCATCTCCTAGTAATTTTGATAGTGAGCACACACGATTCTCAAAGCCATGACTGCTTTACAGAATATCTTTTGTAATTGAAGGATTGCCCCATTGTATTGAGTGAACCAGCGATCGCTTTTGAGCGAGAATTATAGCCTCGCAACAGCAGGAGAGCTGGGTCTCCATGAGGATTGACTGATTGCAATCAACCAGCGGTTGGTCAATCAATACTGCAAATATTCAAGACAGCCTTCCAAAATTCATGGGGTAGTTTATCCAAATTTATTCGAGGGACACCTCAAAAACCAAAATTAGATTCGAGGGCGTTTTAAAGGGTTTTATACCGCTTAAAACGATTTAATTTAGACCGCTAAACCAATTCAATGGTGTGCCATGAATTTTTAGAAATGCGAACCTTAATTCAGTTAAGAACCGAGAGGTTTCTGCGCTTTTTTGAACTTGGTTTTGATTAAAGCAAGCTTAATGTGCAAAATTTGTGCAATTTCAGCATAGGTGTTCGTATAATCAGTTACAAAATATTAAGGGATCGCTACAACTCCACGCCAGCAATACATTTCAGCTTCTTTACGTTGCTAGTCATCGTTACAAACATTGCTACTTTTATTTATATTTATTCACCTATTAAGTTGGCAATTGCTAGTAGAGAGACACAGCTATCGCTGCAATATCTTCGGTATTGCATCACCAGGGGGATGCCATCAGCAAGACCAGAGTGGCGATCGCCACTCTGGTCTGAGACAGTTTATTAAGTTGCATGACGTGCAGAATTAATCGTCTCCAGTCCCGATTTTGTGATCAAACTGTTACATAATCAAACAGCATAGTGGTCATGTATCGCTCGGTCCACTCTGCGCCAAAGGATTTTTCTAGCACGCGCCGAGTCTTATCATTTTGCTGTTGTTTGGTGCAGTAATGTTGCTGCCCTGCCAATACATTAGTGATGTCGAGGGCAGCGGTTAACGGAATTTCGGTGCTGGCAATTTGACAGTGAAGCGTCAAGAAGTCTTGTGCCCGCTGGAGAAATTGATCTTCCTCCTGAGCGCTAGTAGGGCGGACAAACAAACAAAAATCTGAAAAAATATCACCCCATGCGGGCAAGGCGCGAGGCTGGGAAAACTGGATTTGGGGCAGCAGGGATAGCGATTGTTGGTAGCGATTGGGCAGGATGCGATCGCGGCTAATCGGCGATAGATCGGCGATCGCGGCGCTGATCCCTGCTTTGGCACTGCCCACTAAATCAGTCCCAAAAATTGGCAATGCATAGTCAGGGTTAGGAAACATGACACAGTGGAGAATGTCTAACCCATTGCCGACTTGAGCCAGTTCTAGATGCAATTTACGGAACTGTGGCGTTTGATAACAGTGGTTTTCAATCGTTAATCGCTCGCCTTCCAAGTTGCCTTCAATGTAGCCTAAGTCTTCAGGAACCACATATGGCGATAGATCTAGCTGCTGTTGCCAAACTTTTTCTATACAATCTGCTAATCGATGAATGAGCGGATGCTGATTATTTCTTAACGACCCTTGCATAAATTTTGACGCGTGTTCTAATTGAATACTCAATCACTCTGACATGGATGTTGAGCAAAAACGTGTTTGGATTTCAGCTTGCCCAAGCTCGAACGCGCTGTAAGCGGCTCAAAATTCGATTGGCCAGTTCACCCCCCATCAAGGGCTTACACAAATAATCGTCTGCCCCAACGGTAAAGGCTTGCTGCTGGTGGCTAGAGTCCGTCAGCGCACTGAGAAATAATACAGGCAATCGCTGCCACTGAGGGTCGCTGCGCAGCATCTGACACAGTTCAAACCCGTTGATTTCAGGCAGGTTCACATCTAAAACCAGCACATCGGGGGTCACAGCTTGCAATACCGTCCAAAATTGTTGTGGATCGGCCAGGGTAGTAACTTTAAACCCCCAGGGTTTTAATAACGTAGGTAGAGTTCGTAGCCAATGGTGATCGTCATCCACAATCATGACTTTTGTGGGCAGTTTTGAATTCTTCAATAAGTTGACCGCTGCGGCAATCACCTGTTCCGCAGAGGCCGAGTGATCCAGTAGGAGCTTGCCGCCGCGTCGGGCGACCTCTAGGCGATCGCGCAATTCAATTTGGTTGGCCATGACCACGATTGGCAGTGCTGGATAGCGCTGGGTGCAGGTTTGCAAGTGCTGCTCAAGGGCAGGCGTTGGGGAGAATGATTGATCGGCTGCGTTTAACTTTGACGGGTCGGCGGGCAGGCGCAACACGATCAGATCGGGAAGGTGCCCGACTCGATCGGCCGCATCAATGGCCGTCAAGCTCGTGTCTAGCTCTAGCGGTGACACCGTTTCGACCTGGATGCCCCGACTGCTGGCGATCGCCTGGAGCGATTGATTAAAGGCATCGTCTGCGCTGACCAAGAGCAGCAGGGGGCAATGACCCTGCGGAAGTTGAGATCGCTCGATCTGAGCGGTCTCTTGGATCGTCTGGTGGAGCGCCAGCCCCAAATGATGCATTAACGGTGCCTGGTTTGGCGGCAGGGGGTCTGGGCTGCCCAGCCAATGCTCTAATTGCCGACTCAGATGAACCGCTTTGTGCAAGCCAAAGATACCCAGCGTTCCTGACAATTTATGAGCCAGCTGCTGCGCCTGACGCTGGTGCTGGGAAGTGAGGTTATTTGCCTGCAAATCTTGGATCGCTTGCAATAGAGCGCTGACTTGGTTGAGGCTATCGGGTTTTGTCGTAGTCCAGATGT